>JAUSLQ010000052.1 GCA_030645675.1 Actinomycetota bacterium
AGACCACCACCGGCGTGATGCGCCTCTACAAGATGCACGAGCGCGGCGAGCTGTTGTTCCCCGCCATCAACGTCAACGACTCGGTCACCAAGAGCAAGTTCGACAACCTGTACGGCTGCCGCCACTCGCTGATCGACGCGATCTGTCGCGCCACCGACGTGATGATCGCCGGCAAGGTTGCCGTTGTCGCCGGCTACGGCGACGTGGGCAAGGGCTGCGCCCAGGCCCTCACCGGCCAGGGTGCGCGTGTGATCATCACCGAGATCGACCCGATCAACGCCCTCCAGGCGGCGATGGAGGGCTACCAGGTCACTGTGCTGGAAGACGTGGTCGGCCAGGCCGACATCTTCGTGTCCTCCACCGGCAACGACCACATCATCACGGTCGACCACATGCACAAGATGAAGCACAACGCGATCGTGTGCAACATCGGCCACTTCGACAGCGAGATCGACATGGCCGGTCTCGCCCGCAGCGGCGCCACCCGCGACGAGCTGAAGCCGGGCACCGATCTGTGGACGTTCCCGCCCACCAAGGACACGGTCGGCCACAGCATCATCGTGCTCGCCGAGGGCCGCCTGGTGAACCTGGGTTGCGCCACCGGCCACCCCAGTTTCGTGATGAGCTGCTCGTTCAGCAACCAGGTGATCGCCCAGATGGAGCTGTTCGCCAACACCGACAAGTACCCGCTGGGCGTGTACGTGCTGCCCAAGAAGCTCGACGAGAAGGTGGCTGCGTTGCACCTCGAGGCGCTGGGCGTGAAGCTCACCAAGCTCACCGACGAGCAGGCCGAGTACCTGGGCATCGACCCCAGCGGCCCGTTCAAGAGCGATCACTACCGCTACTGATCCCGCTGCCGCTGGGCCGGGGGCGTCTCGTTCCGAGGCGATTCCGGCCCAGTTGCGCGCCTGGAGGCATGGCGGATCAGTGGGCGGTGGCGAGGACGGTGACGTCGCCGCGCATGCGCAGGCGGGGCAGGAAGAACTGCACCAGTGGGCCGATGCCGAAGGTGAACGCCAGCGTGCCCAGACCGACGCTGCCGCCCAGCGCGAGGCCAACCATCAGCACCGTGATCTCGATGACGGTGCGGGCGATGCGCACGCTGAGGCCGCGCTTGGACAGCCCCAGCATCAGCCCATCACGCGGGCCCGAGCCGAGGCCGGCACCGATGTACAACCCGGAGCCGACGGCGATCGTCAGCAGCCCGGCCATCAGGTAGAGCAGTCGCGGCACCAACCGGTCGGTGTGCGGCAGGTGGTCGTCGATCAGGAACACCACCAGGCCGATCTCGACCGCGTTCAAGAGGGTGCCCAGGCCGACCCGCTCGCGCAGCGGGATCCAGAGCAGCAGCAGGCACACACCGGTGATCTCGATGACGATGCCGATGGGAATGCCGGAGTGCCGGCTGACACCCTGGTGGAACACATCCCAGCTGGCGACACCGAGGTCGGAGGTGAGGAAGCAGCTGATGCCGAGGCCGAACAGGGCCAGCCCGACGATGCAACGGGCGAGCCGCACCGCCAGCCGGTCGCCCGGCAGCGGCACCACGAACCGGTGCCGGCGGCGCACCCGGGCGGCTCCGGTAGCGGCTGCAACGGCGGCTCCGGTAGCGGTTGCAGCGGCGGCTCCGGTAGCGCGGCCGGTGGGCGGTGAGGGCATCGGGCGAACATACCGGAAACTCTGCGACACCCCCCTGGTATTGATTGCACCATGATCTTCGCCACCTCCTGTGCCGGGTGCAACCAGCCCGGGCCTACTCTCTGCAACCGCTGCCGCTTCTCGCTTGCCAGCGCATCATCGCAGCTCAGCGATACTGGCATCGTTGCCGCCCTGCCGTTCGAGGGCGTGGCGCGGCAAGTGGTGCACGGGTTGAAGTTCCGCAACCGGCGCGGCGTCGCCCGGCACCTGGCGCGGTTGATGGTGCGCCGGCTGCGCGTGGGCCGGGTCGATCTGGTCACCTGGGCGCCCACCAGCGGCGCCCGCGCCCGGCGGCGCGGGTTCGACCAGGCCGAGCTGCTGGCGCGGGCGGTCGCCGCCGAGCTGGGTGTGCCCTGCCGTCGCCTGCTGTACCGCAGCCATGGTGTCGAGCAGACCGGCCATTCGCGGGCCGAGCGCTTGCGGGGGCCGGCGTTCCGTGCTCGCACAGCCCGGCCCGATGTCCGGGTGCTGCTGGTCGACGATGTGGTCACCACCGGGGCCACGCTCACCGCCGCGCGCGACGCGCTGCTGCAGGCGGGGGTGGGGTCGGTGGTGTGCGTGGCGGCCGCGGCCACACCGGCGGCCGGTCAGTCGGTCAGGCCCGCCCAGCGGCGTACGGTGGCGATGGCGTCGGCAGGGTCCAGGTCCACCAGCACGCCGCGCATCCCCACGCTGTCCGCAGCCAGCACATTGGTCAGCACGTCGTCCAAGAAGGCCGTGCGCCCGGCTACTGCGCCCAGCCTGTCCAAGGCCAGCTGATAGATCGCGGGGTCGGGCTTGCGCAGCCCCACCTCGTGGCTGTCCACCACGTCGTCGAACCACTCGTCGAACGGCATGATGGCGCGCCATTGGTCGCGGAACTCGGCCACGTTGTTGGTCAGCACGCCCAGGCGGAGGCCGGCGGTCCGCAGGTCGCTCACCAAGGCCACCATCGGCTCGCTGGCGGCGAACGCGATGATCGGTGCGTTGCCAGGTGGGGGAGTGGGCACCTCGATGCCCGCCGCCGCCAGCGCCTCGCGGTTCAGGCGGCGGTTCTCGGCCAGCGTGATCTCGCCGCGTTCTAGCCGGTGCCACGGATGGTCACCGTCGGTGCCGTAGTCGCCCACGAAGATGCGGGCCACCTGTTCGGCCAGCTCTGGTGGGAAGCGACGGGTGAAGTCGCTGTGCCGGCCGGTGGCCGACAGCACCCCGCCCACGTCGAAGATCACGGTGTCGATGACGGCCTCGGTCATGAGCGCCAGTCTGCCGTGGGCACCCTCACCGCGTCGATTTCGCCGCCCGCCCGCCCGCCCCGCCCCCGCCCTTGCGCCCGCCCCGGCCCGCCCGGTGGGCTGGCACTTGGATGGGGGGCTGGCACTCGGACGGGGGTGGCAGCGGGTCCGGGCGCGGTGGGCCGCGAGGCCCATGCCAAGGCTCGCGGCGGGGCCGCCGGTAGGATTCCCACCCGCATGGGCATCCTCGATCGCATCCTCCGCGCAGGTGAAGGCAAGAAGCTGAAGGCTCTCGAAGGCCTCGTTCCCGACATCAACGCGCTCTCCGCCGACATGGCGAAACTCTCCGACGACGCGCTGCGCGGCAAGACCGCGGAGTTCCGTGGCCGCATCGAGCGTGGCGAGAGCCTCGACGATCTGGTGGTGGAGGCGTTCGCGGTCGTGCGCGAGGCCGCCACCCGCGTGATCGGACAGCGCCACTTCGATGTGCAGCTGATGGGCGGCGCAGCGCTGCACTTCGGCTGGGTGGCCGAGATGAAGACGGGCGAGGGCAAGACCCTCGTCAGCACCCTGCCTGCCTACCTCAACGGCCTGTCGGGCAAGGGCGTGCACCTGGTGACGGTGAACGACTACCTGGCCCGCTTCCACGCCGAGTGGATGGGCCGCATCCACAACTGGATGGGCCTCGAGGTCGGCCTGGTGGTGCCCGGCTTCAAGGAGCGTCCTGCCGAGAAGCGGCTCAGCTACGCGGCCGACATCACGTACGGCACCAACAACGAGTTCGGCTTCGACTACCTGCGCGACAACATGGCCGGCACCCTGGCCGACAAGGTGCAGCGCGGGCACAACTTCGCGATCGTCGACGAGGTCGACAGCATCCTCATCGACGAGGCCCGCACCCCGCTCATCATCTCCGGTCGGGTGGCCGACGCCGCCAAGCTGTACTACCGCTTCGCCAGCATCGTGCGTTCGCTGAAGCGCGACGTCGACTACGAGGTGGAGGAAGACAAGCGGGTGGTCGTGCCGCTGGAAGCCGGCATCGAGAAGGTCGAGCAGGCGCTCGGCATCGAGAACCTGTACGACGAGGTGCAGCAGAACCTCGTGCACCAGATGTCGGTGGCGCTGAAGGCGAAAGAGCTGTACAAGCGCGACAAGGACTACATCATCGCCAACGGCGAGGTGAAGATCGTCGACGAGTTCACCGGTCGCGTGCTGGAAGGCCGCCGCTGGAGCGAGGGCATCCACCAGGCCGTCGAGGCCAAGGAGGGTGTGAAGATCAAGGAGGAGAACCAGACGCTCGCCACGATCACCCTGCAGAACTACTTCCGCATGTACAAGAAGCTCGCCGGCATGACCGGTACGGCGCAGACCGAAGCCGCCGAGCTGGCCAACACCTACGAGCTGCAAGTGGTGCCGATCCCGACGAACAAGACCGTGGTGCGCGTCGACCAGGCCGACCTGATCTTCAAGACCGAAGAGGCCAAGTTCAAAGCCGTCGCCGACGACATCACCGAGAAGTTCGAGAGGGGCCAGCCGGTGCTGGTGGGCACGATCAGCGTGGCCAAGAGCGAGCACCTGTCGCGCCTGCTCGCTCAGCGGGGCGTGGAGCACGAGGTGCTGAACGCCAAGCAGCACACTCGTGAAGCCATGATCGTCACCCAGGCCGGCCGCCTGCACAGCGTCACCGTCGCCACCAACATGGCCGGCCGTGGCGTCGACATCCTGCTGGGCGGCAACCCCGAGGGCCTCGCCCGCCACGAGGTGCTGAAGGACGGCCACGACGCCTCCGTGATGGTCGACGACTTCACGCTGCCGGTGCCGCTGGAGCAGATGCCCGACGAGTTCAAGGAAGCGCGCGCGAAGGCGTTCGCGCGTTACGACGAACTGCTGGCCGAGCTGAAGCAGTCGTGCAAGGCAGAAGGCGACCAGGTGCGCGACCTCGGCGGCCTGTACGTGCTGGGCACCGAGCGCCACGAGAGTCGTCGCATCGACAACCAGCTGCGTGGCCGCAGCGGCCGTCAGGGCGACCCCGGCGAAAGCCGCTTCTACCTCAGCCTCGACGACGAGCTGATGCGGCTGTTCGCTACGGGCGCGCTCAGCTGGGTGATGGGCCGTGCCCTGCCCGACGACGAGGCGATCGAAGCGAAGATGGTCACCAAGGCCATCGAGCGGGCTCAGACCACCGTCGAACAGCGCAACGCCGAGATCCGAAAGAACGTGCTGAAGTACGACGAAGTGATGAATGAGCAGCGCAAGGTGATCTACGCGCGCCGCGACCAGATCCTGGAAGGCGCAGATCTCAAGACCGCCGCCATGGAGTACCTCAGCGACGCGGTCGACACCCTCATCGACACGCACTGCGTCAGCGAAGCCCCCGACGAATGGGACCTCGACGGCCTGGCCAAGGAACTGAAGACGTTCTGGCCCACCGACATCGGCGAGACGGCGCTGGAGAAGTTCGACGACGCCGACGACATCTACGACCTCGTGATGGCCGACGCCAAGACCTACTACGAGAAGCGCGAGGTCGAGCTGACGCCCGTGGTGATGCGCGACGTCGAGCGCCAGGTGATGCTGCGCATCATCGACCAGCGCTGGCGCGAGCACCTCGAGGAGATGGACTACCTGCAGGAGGGCATCAACCTTCGCGCGATGGGTCAGAAGGACCCGCTCACCGAGTGGCAGCGCGAGGGCTACGAGATGTTCGGCCAGATGATGAAGGGCATCGCGCAGGACTTCGTGAAGTACGTGATGCACGTGCAGG
>JAUSLQ010000056.1 GCA_030645675.1 Actinomycetota bacterium
CCAAGGAAGTGATCGCGCCGCTCACCGACTCGTACGCCGACATCGATGTCGTCGACGCCTACGAGATCCAGTTGATCAACATCCGCAAGCGCCTTGCCGCCGGGCGGGTGATCCGGGGGCACAAGGTGGGCCTCTCGGCCAAGGCGATGCAGCAGATGCTCGGTGTGCACGAGCCCGACTACGGCCACCTGCTCGACGACATGTTCGTCGACGAGGGGGCGACCATCCCCGCGGCGCGGTTCTGCCAGCCGCGGGCCGAGATCGAAGTCGCGTTCGTGCTCGGCCGCCGCCTCGAAGGCCCCGGGGTCACCGTCGCCGACGTGGTGCGGGCCACGGACTACGTGCTGCCGTCGATCGAGATCGTCGACAGCCGGGTGAGCGACTGGAAGGTGAAGATCCAGGACACGGTGGCCGACAACGCGTCGTCGGCGGCGCTGGTGCTCGGCGGCCGCCCCACGCTGCTCAGCGACGTGGACCCTGCGCTCATCGGTGCCACGCTGAGCAAGAACGGCGAGATCGTGGAGACAGGTTGTTCCGGGGCGGTGCTGGGCAACCCCGTCACGGCGGTGGCCTGGCTGGCGAACAAGGTGGCCAAGTTCGGTGTGGTGCTCGAGCCCGGTCACGTGATCATGCCCGGCTCGTGCACGCGCATGATCCCGGTAGCGGCCGGCGACCACGTGCGCGCCGACTTCGACGGGCTGGGCCATGTCGCTGTGCGCTTCAGCTGAGGACGCGTTCCGTTGGCCGGAACGCCTTGGTTGCCATCATCGGCCAGCACGTGGTGTGGTGGACCGGTGAACAGGATCCCCGCCGCCATCGTCGGCCCCGGCAACATCGGGACCGATCTCATGTACAAGCTGCTCCGCTCGGACCTGATCGAGCCCCGCTACATGGTGGGCGTCGATCCGGATTCTGCGGGCCTCAAACTGGCTCGCGAGGCCGGCCTCGAAGCCTCCTCCGAGGGGGTGGACTGGCTGCTCGATCGTCCCGAGCTCCCCGGCATCGTGTTCGAGGCCACCAGCGCATACGTGCACGTGCGCAACGCGCCTCGGTACAAGAAGGCAGGCATCTACGCGGTCGACCTGACGCCGGCGGCCCGCGGGCCGTACGTGGTGCCGCCGGTGAACCTGTTCGAGCACGTCGGCGCCGGCGAGATGAACGTCAACATGGTGACCTGCGGCGGGCAGGCCACCATTCCGATCGTGTACGCCGTCAGCCGCGTCCACCCGGTGGAGTACGCCGAGATCGTCGCCACCGTGTCGTCGGCATCCGCCGGCCCGGGCACGCGCAACAACATCGACGAGTTCACTCGCACCACCGCCAAGGCCGTGGAGGTGCTCGGCGGGGCAACGCGTGGCAAGGCGATCATCATCCTGAACCCGGCCGACCCGCCGCTGATGATGCGCGACACGATCTTCTGCTCCCTGCCTGCCGACGCCGATCACGACAAGGTGGCGCAGTCGATCCTCGACATGGTCGCCGAGGTGCAGACCTACGTGCCCGGTTACCACCTGCGCGGTGAACCGCAGTTCGACACGCTCGACGACGGCACCGCTCGCGTCGCCACGTTCATCGAGGTGCAGGGCGCCGGCGACTTCCTGCCGCCCTACGCCGGCAACCTCGACATCATGACGGCCGCCGCGACGAAGGTGGGCAACGAGATCGCCCGCCGCTTGTTGGCCATCCCCGACTCCAAGGAAGCCTGATCATGCCCTACTCGCCCGAGCTCGACATCCGCATCACCGACACGTCGCTGCGCGACGGCTCGCATGCCAAGGGTCATCAGTTCACCGAGGCCGACGTGCGGGCAGTGGTGGGCGCTCTCGACGCAGCCGGCATGCCCGTCATCGAGGTCACGCACGGCGATGGCCTCGGCGGGTCGTCGTTCAACTACGGGTTCTCGCGCACCGACGAACGGCTGCTGATCAAGGCCGCCGTGGAGACGGCGCAGCAGGCCAAGATCGCAGCACTGATGTTGCCGGGGTTGGGCACCAAGGACGACATCAAGGGTGCCGCCGACCTCGGCCTCTCGATCATCCGCATCGCGACCCACTGCACCGAGGCAGACATCTCGATCCAGCACTTCGGCGTGGCCCGCGAGCTCGGGCTGGAGACCGTCGGCTTCCTCATGATGGGCCATTCGCAACCGCCGGAGGTGCTGGCCGCACAGGCACGCATCATGGCCGACGCCGGGTGCCAGTGCGTCTACGTGGTCGACTCCGCCGGCGCGATGATCCTGGAGGACGTGACGTTGCGGGTGCAGGCCCTCGTCGCGGAACTGGGCGACGACGCACAGGTGGGCTTCCACGCGCACGAGAACCTCGGCCTGTCGGTGGCCAACAGTGTGCTCGCCGTGCGTGCCGGGGCCGTGCAGATCGACGGTTCGACGCGGGCGTTCGGCGCCGGCGCGGGCAACACGCCGCTGGAGGTGTTCGCGGCCGTTGCCGAGCGTCAGGGCATCGCCACCGGGTTGAACGTGCTGCAATTGGTCGACGTGGCCGAAGACATCGTGCGCCCGATCATGGATGGCGAGTGCGTGAAAGATCGCCTGGCCATCATCATGGGGTACGCCGGCGTGTACTCCAGCTACCTCAAGCACGCCTATCGTGCGGCCGAGCGGTATGGCGTCTCCGGCGCAGAGATCCTGCTCGAGTGCGGCCGCCAGGGTTTGGTGGGCGGCCAGGAGGACCAGATCATCCAGATCGCTGCCGCCCTCGCCAAGCGGTCGGCCGCATGAACATCGGAGAAGGAATGAAGCACATCCACGCCTGTGCCGACACCATCGAGCGAGCCGTCGGCGATCGCACTGCGATCGGCCGGCTCACCGCCGACTTCCCCGATCTGACGCTCGACGACGGCTACGCGATCCAGGACGAGGTGGCTCGTCGCCGGCTGGCGCGCGGCGAGCGAATCATCGGCGCCAAGCTGGGGCTCACCTCGCGCGCCAAGCAGGTGCAGATGAGCGTCGCCCAGCCGATGTACGGCCGCCTGTTCTCCGAGGGAGTGCACCCGGCGAACGAGCCGTTCGTCGTGTCGTCGCTGATCCACCCGCGAGTCGAGCCCGAGATCGTGTTCGTGATGAAGGACCGCCTCGCCGGCCCCGGCGTCACCGCCGGTGACGTGATCGCGGCGACGAAGTACGTCTGCTGCGGTTTGGAGATCATCGACAGCCGCTACTCCGACTTCTCGTTCACCGCCGCCGACGTGGTTGCCGACAACACCTCCGAGGCCAAGATCGTGATGGGTTCCGTCATGCTCGATCCCGCAGGCATCGACCTCGGGCTGATCGGGCTGCTGCTGGAGGTCGACGGCGAGCAAGTGGCCACCGCCGCCGGTGCGGCCACCATGGGTCACCCGGCCGAAGCGGTGGCACTGCTGGCCAACTGGCTCGGCTCGCGGGGGAGTGCGATCGAGCCCGGGTGGTGCATCTACAGCGGCGGCCTGACGGCTGCCGTGCCGCTGAACGTCGGCTCGCACATCACGGCCACGTTCGGCCATCTGGGTTCCGTCACGGTCAGGGGGGTCTGATCATGCCGCTGGTGCACGTGCACATGGCCAAGGGCCGCACCGACGAGCAGAAGCGGGCCCTGTTGCAGGGCATCACCCGCGTGATGCACGAGACGGTGGGCGCGCCGGTGGAGTCGGTGCGCGTCTGGATCAGCGAGTTCGAGGCCACCGAGTTCATCGCCGGCGGCGAGATCCTGGCAGACCGCCGGGTACGTCTGGCGGCAGAAGCCGCAGCCGCTCCTGCACAACAGGAGTGGAACGAAGAGGGAACATCATGACCATCGCACCCGCACGACACTTCATCGGCAACGAGTTCCGCGACTCGCTGTCCGGGCAGACGTTCGATGTGATCAGCCCCGTCACGGAGCAGGTCGTCACCACGGCCGCGCGGGGCGGCGTCGACGACGTGGCAGCTGCCGTGCGGGCCGCGAAGGACGCATTCGACGGCGGTGAGTGGTCGCGGGCGAAGCCGTCCTTCCGCCGCCAGGTGCTGATGAGAGCGGCCGACCTGATCGACGCTCGTTACCCCGAGATCAACCGTCGCGAGGCGCTCGAGATGGGGCACCCCACCGGCAACCCGGTGCAAGGCCCCAGTCGGTCGGCATGGAACCTGCGATTCTTCGCGATGGAGCAAGAGCTTGCAGGCGACCACTCGTTCAATCGCGATGACAACTTGCGCACCTACACCATGTGCGACCCCGTGGGCACGTTCGCTCTGATCAGCCCGTGGAACGCGCCATTCATGCTGAGCACCTGGAAGCTCGGTCCTGCGATCGCCTACGGCAACTCCGTGGTGCACAAGCCCAGCGAGCTGTCGCCCCTCTCGATCGGGGTGCTGGGTGAGATCTTCGTCGAGGCGGGCATGCCTGCGGGCGCCTACAACACCGTGCTGGGCTACGGCAAGGAGGCGGGCTCGCCGCTGGTCGAGCACCCCGATGTCGTCGGTGTGTCGTTCACCGGGTCGCCCGGCACGGCTCGCGACATCGCTGCCCGGGTTGCCCCGCAGCTGAAGCGCACCTCGTTCGAGCTCGGCGGCAAGTCGGCGGTGCTGGTGTTCGCAGATGCGAACCTGCCGAAGTGTGTGGCAACGGTGGCCGCGGGCATCTTCACCAACTCCGGCCAGCTGTGCATCGCCGGCTCGCGCATCCTCGTGGAGCGCAAGGTGTACGACCAGTTCCTCGAGCTGTTCGTGGCCGAATCGAAGAAGTGGGTACCCGGCGATCCGATGGACCCTGCCACCAAGCTGGGCCCGATCGTGTCCAAGGCGCAGTACGACAAGGTGATGGGTTACATCGAGCTGGCCCGCAGCGAAGGCCGAGTGGTGGCCGGTGGTGGCCGCCCAGCCGGCCTGGAGACGGGCTACTTCGTGGAGCCGACGATCATCGTCGATGCCGCGCCCGGCGCGCGTGTGTGCCAGGAGGAGATCTTCGGGCCGGTGGCCGTGGTGATCCCCTTCGACACGGTGGAGGAGGGCCTGGCCATCGCCAACGACAGCGACTACGGCCTGGCCGGGTACATCTGGACCGAGAGCCAGACGACCGCCCACCACGTCGCGGCGCGGCTGCAGACCGGAATGATCTGGGTGAACTGCTTCTTCGAGCGCGATCTGCGGCAGCCGTTCGGCGGCGTGAAGCAGAGCGGGCTCGGCCGGGAAGGTGGCGGCTACAGCCGCGAGTTCTTCACCGAGACCCGGTTCGTGTCGTTCCCGCTGATCCCTCGCTAGGGGCTGGGGCCCCAGGAGATCTGGGTCTCGCACGCCTTGGCCGGCCGTAACGAGAACCCGTTCCGGATATCGGAACGGGTTCATTTACCGCAGGCCGCCCGCGAGCGCAGGCTGCTCTCCGTGGGGATTGAGGGCATGCCCGAGCCAACTGGTTTCGACGTCACGCGCAGGTACGTGCGGGTCATCGAACACCGTGCGGACGGGTTCGTCGAGTTCCGCTTCTCGATCGGCGACCCGTCGCTGTTCGTGGAGATGATGCTCGGCGAGTCTGCCTTCGACGAGTTCTGCTCGCTGAACCACGTCGAACTGCTCGACCCGGTCGTGCAGTCCGAGCACGAGGACGACCCCGACGTGGATCACGAGATCGACGACTGGGACTGGACGATGCGCGACGCCGTGCACCGTCGATTCAGGTAGCTCGCAGCAGCGAGCCAGAGCGAGGGAAAGGAGCGACACATGCAGATCGATCTTCGGACCGTGAGCATCAAGCCGATTCGGCAGACGTTCACGCACGTCGCCGATCGGATCGGGCCCGACAAGGCCGCATCCCGTTATCAGGAGGGCGTGCTGAACGTCCAGGCCGATGCGAACTTCCACTACCGGCCCACATGGGACCCGGACCACGAGATCTTCGACGCCTCTCGCTCCAAGGTGCAGATGGCGGACTGGTACGCGTTCAAGGACCCCCGCCAGTACTACTACGCGACGTACACGATCGCCCGCGCCCGGATGCAGGAGACGACCGAGGCCGACTTCGAGTTCGTCGAGAAGCGCGGTCTGGCCGACACGTTCAACGCTGCCGCGACGCGCAAGGCGCTCGACCTGCTGGTGCCGCTGCGCCATGTGGCGTGGGCCGCCAACATGAACAACTCGTCGATCTGCGCCTACGGCTACGGCACGGCCATCACGGCACCGTGCATGTTCCACGCGATGGACCAGCTGGGCATCGCCCAGTACCTCACCCGCGTCGGGCTGCTGCTGGGCGACGTGAGCAGCCTCGATGACGCGAAGCAGGCATGGCTCACCGAGCCGCAGTGGCAGCCGCTGCGCCGCTACGTCGAGGACACACTGGTGCTCACCGACCCGGTGGAGCTGTACGTCGCGCAGAACATGGCCCTCGACGGCCTGCTCTACCCGCTGGTGTACGAGAAGTTCGACGCCATGCTCACGGCCGAAGCCGGCCCGACGGTCAGCATGCTGCTGCGCTTCCAGAGCGACTGGTTCGCCGAGACGAGCCGCTGGGTGGACTCGACCGTGAAGACCGCTGCCGCCGAGTCGGCTGCCAACGCCGAGCTGCTCAGCGGCTGGGCAGCGGCGTGGCGCGACCGTGCCGTGGAGGCACTCGCCCCGCTGATGGACATGGCACTGGGCGCCGAGGCGCCCGCCGCACTGGCCGATGCAGTGTCCGCCTTCGACACCCGGGCCGCCAAGTGCGGCCTGGCCATCTGAAAGGGGATCGCACCATGTCCACAGTGTTCATCGCGTTCCAGACCAACGAGACCAGCCGCGGGATCGTGGAAGCCATCGAAGAGGACAACCCGACCGCCGTGGTGCAGGAGCAGCCGGCGATGGTGAAGGTCGACGTCCCCGACTCGATGACGATCCGCCGCAGCACCATCGAGGAGAAGCTGGGGCGTCGCTTCGACCTTCAGGAGATGCACGTCCACCTGATCACCCTGTCCGGGCACATCGACGAGTCCGACGACGAATTCAACCTGAGCTGGAAGCAGTGAGGACCAAGCCATGACCATGACCAACGACGCAACCGGCACCGCCAAGAAGAAGCTGGGCCTGAAGGAGCGCTACGCGCTCATGACCCGCGGCCTCGACTGGGAGACCACCTACCAGCCGATGGAGGACGTGTTCCCGTACGCCACCTACGAGGGCATCAAGGTGCACGACTGGGACAAGTGGGAAGACCCGTTCCGCCTCACCATGGACGCCTACTGGAAGTACCAGGCCGAGAAGGAGCAGAAGCTCTACGCGATCATGGACGCGTTCGCGCAGAACAACGGCCACCTCGGGCTCACCGATGCCCGCTACATCAACGCGCTGAAGCTGTTCCTCACCGGCGTCACGCCGCTGGAGTACATGGCCCACCGCGGTTTCGCCCACGTCGGTCGCCAACTGCCGGGCGTCGGCGCCCGCGTGGCGTGCCAGATGCAGAGCCTCGACGAGCTGCGCCACGCCCAGACGCAGATCCACTCGATGTCGAACTACAACAAGCTGTACGACGGCTTCCACAGCTGGCGGCACATGCACGACCGAGTGTGGTACCTGTCGGTGCCGAAGTCGTTCTTCGACGACGCCATCACGGCCGGCCCGTTCGAGTACATGATCGCCATCGGCTTCTCCTTCGAGTACGTGCTCACCAACCTGCTGTTCGTGCCGTTCATCTCCGGTGCCGCCTACAACGGCGACATGGGCGCGATGGCCTTCGGCTTCTCGGCGCAGAGCGACGAGAGCCGGCACATGACGCTCGGCCTGGAAGCGATCAAGTTCATGCTCGAGCAAGACCCGGACAACCTGCCGATCGTGCAGCACTGGATCGACAAGTGGTTCTGGCGTGGCTACCGCGTGCTCACGCTCGTGGCCATGATGCTCGACTACATGCTGCCCAAGAAGGTGATGAGCTGGAAGGAAGCGTGGGAGGTCTATGCGGAGCAGAACGGCGGTGCGCTGTTCGCCGACCTGGCCCGCTACGGCATCCGCCCGCCGCTCGGCTGGCAGCAGGCGTGCGACGACAAGGACCACCTCAGCCATCAGGCGTGGGCGACCTTCTACCAGTACCAGGCCGCGGCTCCGTTCCACACCTGGGTGCCGAGCGAGGAAGACATGGCCTGGCAGGCCGACAAGTACCCCGACACGTTCGACAAGTACTACCGCCCCCGATTCGAGCAGTGGGCGCAGATGGAGGCCGAGGGCAACCGGTTCAACAACGGCACGCTGCCGCTGCTGTGCCAGGTGTGCCAGATCCCGATGCTGTTCACCGAGCCCGGCGACCCCACCCGCATCTGCTATCGCGAGAGCGAGTACAAGGGCGAGACGTATCACACGTGCAGCGATGGCTGTAAGAACATCTTCGACCACGAGCAGGAGAAGTACATCCAGGCCTGGCTGCCAGTGCACCAGATCTACCAGGGCAACTGCTTCGGCCCCGACGCCGACCCGACCTCGCCCGACTTCAACCCGCTGCTGGAAGTGATCAAGTGGTACGGGTACAACGTCGGTGTCGACAACCGGCCGTACGAGGGTTCCGAGGACCAGACCAACTTCCGGGCCTGGAAGCAGCAGACCACCAGCAACGCGCCGGCCGCCGGCTGACCGCACGCACTCGACCACAACCGATTTTGAGAGGAGAGCACCATGGCCGTCAAAGCCGTGAAGGAGTACGTGTTCGCGCCGATGGACACGCAGGAGAAGTTGCACGGGGCACAGCTCACCTACATCGGGTGGATCGACCACCTGATGTTCTGCGCCCCGTTCGCCTTCCCGTTCCCGCCCGACATGCCGTTCGGCGCCATTCTGGAAGCTGTGCTGCCCGGCTCGTTCGGCCAGCACCCCGACTTCGCCCAGATCGACTGGTCGCAGGCGGAGTGGACCAAGGGTGGGCGGCCGTTCCATCCCGACCCGGCGAAGTCGCTGGCCGAGAACGGCATGCGGCACAAGGACAGCCTGACGTTCCGCATCCCCGGGCTCACGGGGATCAAGGGAACCTCCAGCTGAGGATGCGTACGTGACGTTCGAACTCACCATCGAGCCCCTCGGGCAGACGGTCGACGTCGAGGAGGGCCAGACCCTCCTCGACGCAAGCCTGCGCGCCGGCGTGTACCTGCCCCACGCGTGTGGTCACGGTCTGTGCGGCACCTGCAAGGTGCAGGTGCTCGATGGTGAGATCGATCACGGCCCCATCTCCAGCTTTGCGCTGATGGACTTCGAGCGCGAGGAAGGGCTGTGCCTCGCCTGCTGTGCGACGGCCGAGAGCGACATCACGATCGAGGCCGACATCGACGACGAACCCGATGCGCGCAACCTCCCGGTGCGCAGTGCCACCGCCATCGTCACGCGCATCGAGAACCTGACCCCCACGATCAAAGGGGTGTGGGCGAAGGTGGACGCGCCGGAGGGCCTGCCGTTCCAGGCAGGTCAGTACGTCAACGTGCAGCTCCCCGGCGGGCAGGGTCATCGGCCGTTCTCGTTCGCTCAATCCCCGTCGAACCCGCACGAGATCGAGCTCGACGTGCGTTTCGTGCCCGGCGGCGTGGCGACCACATGGATCCACGAGCAGTTGGCAGTCGGCGATCAGCTGCAGCTTGCCGGGCCGTACGGCCGCTTTCATGTGCGTGCGTCTGCCAACCAGCCCCTGCTCTTCCTTGCGGGTGGGTCGGGCCTGTCCAGCCCGCGTTCGATGATCCTCGACCTCGTCGAGCAGGGCTGCACGCTGCCGATCACGCTGGTCTACGGCGCCCGCAACCGTGACGAGCTGTACTACGTCGACGAGTTCACCCGCCTGGCCACCGAAGTACCCACGTTCACCTACGTGCCGACACTGTCGCACGAGCCCGACGACAGCGACTGGACCGGCGCTCGTGGCTTCGTGCACGATGCCGCCAAGGCCCACTTCCAAGGCGACTTCCGTGGGCTCAAGGCGTACCTGTGTGGCCCGCCGGCGATGATCGATGCCTGCATCAGCACCCTGATGCAGGGCCGGCTGTTCGAGCGCGACATCTACCAGGAGCTGTTCATCTCGGCAGCCGACACGGCGCGGGCGCGCAGCCCGCTGTTCAAGCGGATCTGACCATGGCCGTGAGCACGACCACCCCCCACACCGTCACCGTCCTCCCTGAGGGCGCGCAGTTCCGTTGCCGCCCTGATCGGAACGTGCTCGAGAGCATCAGCGACGGCGTGCAAGCCGGTTGCCGCAACGGCGGTTGTGGCGTGTGCCGCGTGCAGGTGGTCTCCGGAGCGTTCACCGCCAAGAAGATGAGCAAGGCTCATGTGACGCCGGAAGACCTGGAACGCAACATCGTCCTCGCCTGCCGGATCTTCGCTACCGACGACCTCACCATTCGCCCGTGCCCCCGCCCGGCGCACGTGCTGACACCAACAACCAGCAACGACAACACCTCGATGACAGCTGCTGATATCAACGACTGACATCAACGACTCACATCAACGACTCACATCAACGACAAAGGAGACAAGACATGGGAATGACCGGCGTGCTCCGTCCTGGGCACATGCAGCTGAAGGTCCTCGACCTCGACGAAGCGGTCGAGTTCTACACGAAGGTCGTCGGCCTGGTGCAAACCGGTCGCGACGCCACCCGCGCCTACTTCAAGGGCTGGGACGAGCGCGACCACAACAGCCTCGTCCTGCGCGACGCGGGAGAGGCCGGCATGGACTTCTACGGCTTCAAGGTGGCCGACGCGGCCACACTCGAGAAGCTGGACGCAGACCTGAAGAACTACGGGGTCACCACCGAGCGGATCCCCGCCGGCGACCTGCTGGAGACGGGCGAGCGCGTGCGCTTCGAGATCCCGTCGGGTCACCAGATCGAGCTGTATGCGCACAAGACCGATGTCGGCAATGGCTCCGGCTACTTCAACCCGCCGCCGTGGAACGAGGCGTCGGAGCGCGGCATCGCCCCGATCCGCATGGATCATGCGCTCCTCTACGGCCCCGACATCGAGAAGGTGCAGGCGCTGTTCGTCGACGTGCTCGGCTTCTACCTCGTCGAGCACATCCTGCTCGAGGACGGCGTCACCGACCTCGCCATCTGGCTGTCGTGCAGCACCAAGGCCCACGACGTCGCACTGGTGCGCAACGAGGAGCCCGGCAAGCTGCACCACACCGCCTTCCTGCTCGAAAGCTGGGAGAAGGTGCTGCGCGCCGCCGACCTGATGTCGATGAACAAGGTCACCATCGACATGGGGCCCACCCGCCATGGCGTCACCCGCGGCACGACCATCTACGCCTTCGACAACTCGGGCAACCGCTTCGAGACGTTCTGCGGTGGCTACCAGAGCTACCCGGACTGGGAGCCCCTCACCTGGACGTGGGACGAGGTCGGCCCGGCCGTCTTCTACCACGACCGCCAGCTGAACCCCGCCTTCCTCGGCGTCTACACCTGATCGATCCACCCGTCAGGACGCCGTAGGGGTCGGTGCGCTCCGTGTGTGATGCACGCGGAGCGCACCGGCGCGGAGCGCGTCACTCGCGCGTGGTGCGTCACTCGGTGACGAGGTGAACGAGTGACGCTGAGCCGGCTTCGACGGCACGCGCCAACGCGGCCAGCGTGCCGTCCACGGTCGTGGTGCGCTCGGCGTTCATGCCGAAGCTGCGGGCGAGCTCGACGAAATCGGGGTTGGTGAGCGCGGTGCCGATCTGCCGCCCGGGAAAGCGTCGCTGTTGGTGAGTCCGAATCGTGCCGTAGCAGCGGTTGTCGACCACCAGGACGATGATCGCCAGCCGTTCGTGCGCGACGGTTGCCAGCTCCTGGGCGGTCATCATCAGGTCGCCATCGCCGGCGAAGCACAGCACCACGCGATCAGGGTGGGCCAGCTTGGCGGCGACGGCCGCAGGCAGCCCGTAGCCCATCGAACCGCCCACGGGTGCCAGTTGCCGGCCGGGCCGGCGGTAGCCGTATGAGCGGTGCAGGGGGCGGGTGAAGTTGCCGGCACCGTTGGTGACGATGGCGTCGTCGGGGAGCAGGTCGCGCATTCCACGGGCGATCTCGTCGAGCATGCCGCCGGTGGCACACCACGCTTCGTAGGTGGCACGCGCCGCGGCCGTCCATGTTGACCAGCGTGGCTGGGCGGTGACGCTGCCCAGACCGGACAGGAAGGCCTCCGGGTCGGTCGCGATGGCGAGCTGCGGGGTGAACACCCTGCCCAGCTCGCGTGGCTCCGGATGCACGTGCACCAGAGCCGCGCCGAGACCCGCATGGTCGAGGAGGGTGAAGCCGGTGGTGGTGGGATCATCGAGCCGGTCGCCGATGGCCAGCACCACGTCGGCCCGGCGGAGCCACTCCGTCAGCGCCGGGTCGGCTCCAAGGCCGAGTGCGCCGGCGAACGCCGGCAGGCGATGGTCGACCAGATCCTGCCGGCGGAAGCCGCACACCAGCGGAATGCCCGGGAGGGTGGTGGGCAGCAGGTCGATCGCCGTCGTGCTCCAGCGGCTGCCCCCGACGATCGCGACAGGGCGCTCAGCCGCGGCGAGGAGATCGCGCACGTCGTCGGCGGTTGCGGCGGGCACCGAGGCCACTGTCGGTGGCGGAGCATTGCGCACGCTGGTGGAGCACTCCAGTTCGAGCACGTCCTCGGGCAGGCCGATCATCACCGGCCCAGGGCGACCGGAAGTCGCGATCGCCCATGCGCGGGCAACCACTTCGGGGGCGCGGTTCGGGTCGTCGAGCTCGTGCACCCATTTGCACACGGAGCCGAACACCGCGCCGAGGTCCATCTCCTGGAACGCATCGCGGCCACGCTGGTGCCGCGGCACCTGGCCGACGAACACGAGCAGCGGGGTCTCGTCCTGCTGCGCCGTGTGGACGCCGACCATCGCGTTGGCGACGCCCGGGCCGCGGGTCACCATGACGATGCCCGGCCGGCCGGTGAGCTTCCCGTGGGCCTCAGCAGCGAACGCGGCGCCGCTCTCGTGCCGGCAGGAGACGAACTGCAGCTCGGGTGTGTCGTACAACGCGTCGAGCACCGCGAGGTAGCTCTCGCCCGGAACGCCGAAGGCACGATCTGCCCCGAGCGTGACGAGTTGGCGGACGATCTGCTGTGCTGTGGTGGGCATCGCCTCAGCATGCGCCGCCGCCGCCGTTGGCGCGGAGTGAGCCGTTCCGGATTGTGGAACGCGTTCCTTGTGCGTTCGGAGCACGCGCGTTGATACTCCGCCCGATCACACCGATTGATGAGGGGGAGAGCTATGCAAGGAATTCGTCCGACGCGCCGCAGGACATGGGGTGCGGTAGCGGTAGCGACCATGGTGGTACTCGTCGGGTGCTCCGACGACAAGGCCACCACAACCACCACGGCAGCCGCCGCAGGCACCACGGCTCCGGGGGCCACCGATGGCGGCACCGGCGGTGATGGCCTCGATTGCGGCCTCGCCAACGGACAGCCTGCCACCGGCGATCCCATCAAGATCGGTGCCGTCGTCGGCGCGACGGGCCCGGCCGACTTCAGCTCCGCTGCCCAGGGTGCGCAGGCGTACTTCAACTGCGTCAACGCCAACGGTGGCATCAACGGCCGCCCCATCCAGTATCTGGTGGAAGACGATGGCTGGGACCCGGAGAAGGCCGTGACCGTTGCCAAGAAGCTGGTCGAGGACGAAGGCGTCGTGGGCATGGTCGGCAGCACGAGCTTCGTCGAGTGCGCCGCGAACTCCGACTACTACGCCACGCAGGGTGTTGCCGTCATCGCCGGTGTCGGCGTGCCGCGCGAATGCTTCTTCTCGTCGAACATCGCTCCGGTCAACCAGGGCCCGCGGCTGTCGGGCATCGGCGCTGCCGAGTACGCCCGCGAGCAGGGGGCCAAGACCATGGCGTGCATCGCAAACGTGATCCCGAACTTCGGCGGTTGGGTGTGTCAGGGTCTCGAGGCGTGGGGGGCTGAGAACGGTGTGACCGTGCAGTCGTTCAACGGCCAGCCCGATCTCAGCGACGCAGAGACGATCATGCAGCAGGCGCTGGCCACCAACCCCGATGCGATCGTCGTGGTGGAAGCCGGCCCCGGCGTCACCGGCTACCTCAAGGTGGCCGAGCAACTCGGCGCGACCGTCGACTTCTACGGCCCGACCTCGGCGTACGACTCCGCGTTCCCCGCTGCGGTCGGCGAGCACTGGTTCGGCAGGTTCCCGGCCGAGATCGAGTTCAACACGATGGACTCCACCGGCCCGGACAACGTGCTCTGGCAGGCAGTGATGGCCGAGTACGGAGCGAGCGACGCGCCGATCGACAGCTTCTCGCAGGGTGGTTTCCTCTCCGCCAAGATCGCGGTCGACGCTCTGCTGGGGCTGGACACCGTGGACCGTGCGTCGGTGACCGCGGCGTTCATCGCTGTGGCCGACTACGAGAGCGATCTGGTGTGCAGCCCGTGGAGCTTCGGTGAGGGCGACCACCACAACGCCAACCACACCGGCCGCATCGTCGAGCTGAACGCCGAGGGCGGTTGGACGGTCGTCAAGGAGTGCTTCGACATTCCGGACCCCGAGATCGCAGACCTGGTCGGCTGACCTTGCTCGCGATACCCGACTTCGGACCGTTCATCGTCAGCGGGCTGGCCATCGGCGCGGTCTACGCCCTCTCCGGGCTGGGCCTGGTCATGCTCTATCGCACGACCTCGGTGGTCAACTTCGCCTACGGCGCGGTCGGCGCAGTGGGTGCGCTCACTGCCTGGGAACTGCAGCAGAACGGACTTCCGGAGTGGGTCAGCTGGATCGCGGCCATCCTCGTGTCGACCGCGATCAGCACGCTGTACGGCGTGCTGATCGCGGGCCGGCTGAGCGGCCGTGATCAGTCGGTCAATGCAGCTGCCACCCTTGGTGTGGCACTGCTGATGATCGGTTTCGCCAACTGGCGCTGGAGCGATACTCCGCGGTCGTTCTCGCTGCCCACCGACGACTTCGGCCCGACGGTGCTCGGGGTGCGCATCATCGCCACCAAGATCGTCGCGCTGGCCCTGGCCGCGGCGCTCTCGTGGGGAACTTCGGTGGTGCTCCATCGCACCGACACCGGTCTCGCCATGCGGTCGCTCGCCAGCGATCGCACGCTGTCGTCCGTGCTCGGGGTGTCGCAGCAGCGCTTCGGCGCCCTCGCCTGGGCGATGAGCGGTGCCGTCGGCGGTGTGAGCGGCCTGCTGCTGGCCGACCTGGTGCGGTTGGAGGTTCGTACGCTGACGTTCATCATCGTCCCCGCCGCCGCGGCGGCTCTCGTGGCCGGTCTGCGTTCGTTGCCGATCGTGATCCTTGCCGGTCTGGGCATTGGCCTGGTCGAGTCGTGCGGCGCGGTGTTCACGTCCGTCTCCAACTACCGCGGCATCGTGCCGTACGCCTTGGTGATCGCGATGCTGATGTGGTCGCATCGGTCGAAGAGCATCGCCATCGTCGCCAAGGACGGGCGGTGACTCGATGAACCGCGCCCTCGCTGCTCACTGGCCGACGGCCTTGCGCCTCCTCGGGATCGTCGCGCTCGGGGTGCTGGTGCCCAACCAGTTCGGTGCCGGCTGGCTCAGCACGCTCACGACGTGTGTCGTGGTCTCGCTGCCGGCCGCCGGCGTGGGCCTGCTCTATGGCGAGCTGGGCCTCACCTCCCTCACCCAGTTCGCGTTCGCCGGGCTGGGTGGATGGATCGCGCTTCGGCTCGGCATCGGCTTCGGCTGGCCGATGCCGCTGCTGATCCTCGCGGCAGTGGTGGTGACCGCCGTGTTCGGGGCGATCCTCTCGATCCCGGCGCTGCGCCTGCGCGACTTGTACCTGGCGCTGGTGACGCTGATGGTTGCCGCCAGCGTCAACATCGCCCTCAACGCCGCGGGCTTCCCGAACGGTGGTGGTGGCTTCCTCGGGTACCAGAAGGTGGGCAAGCTCTCCCGCCTGCCGCGGCCGTCCTTCGCGACCTCCGATGCCGCCTACTTCCGTCTCGTGCTGGCCCACGCAGCGGTCGTGTTCCTGCTGTTCGGTCTGGTCAAGCGCAGCGCGGTCGGGCGAGCATGGGCGCTGACTGCGCAGAGCGAGGGCGCCGCCAGATCGGCGGGAGTGAAGGTGACCCAGCTGAAGGTGCTTGCGTTCGCGATGGCAGCTGCGGTCAGCGGGCTTGCAGGGGCACTGATCGCCGGGCAGCTGGGCCAGCTCGCACCGTCCACGTTCCAGCCGGCGAACTCGATCCTGCTGTTCGCGCTGGTGGTGATCGGCGGTGCTCGATCGCCACTTGGATGGTGTCTCGCGGCGTTGCTGTACCGAGCCGCCCCCTACCTGCTGGACCAGTGGGGAGTCGATGGCAACATCGCAACGATGATCTTCGGCGCAGCCGTGATCTTCAACCTGCTCTCGGCCCCGGGTGGCATGGCGGAGCAGTTCAAGGGCGCCGGCCGCAAGCTGATCGGCCTCGTCGCCGGCATGCGCCGGCCGTCGGCGCCGGTGGCGCCTGACGCGGAAGGGCTGCCGGCATGATCAGCCTCGTCGACCTGACCGTGCAGTTCGGTGGCGTGCGCCCGCTGGACCGACTGTCCGCGACCATGGGCGCTTCCATTCACGGCGTGATCGGCCCCAACGGTGCCGGCAAGACGACGCTGCTGAACGTGCTCAGCGGTTTCACGCCGTGCACCACCGGCCGTGTCGTCGCCGACGGTGTCGACCTGTCGGACATGGCGCCCGAGGCGCGGGCCAGATGGGGGCTCCGTCGCACGTTCCAGACCGACCAGCTGGCCGGTTGGCGAAGTGTGCACGACAACGTCGCGGTGATGGCCGACACGACCCTGCCGCACCACGACCGCAAGCGAGCGGTGTCCGATGCCTTGGACTTCGTCGGGTTGGACCGGCCGGAACGCCTCGCCGGCTCGCTGTCGGTGCTGGAACGCCGGCTCGCCGAGCTGGCTCGCGCACTCGTCGGCCACCCCCGGCTGGTGCTGATGGACGAGCCCGCCAGTGGCATGGTGGCCCATGAGACCGATGCGTTCGCCGTGCTCGTGCGCCGCATCCCGGACCAGTTCGGCGCCCAGGTCGTGCTCATCGAGCACGACATGGACCTGGTCACCGCGCTGTGCACCGAAGTGCTCGTGCTCGACTTCGGGCGCTGTCTGGCCGAGGGGCGGACCGAGGTGGTGCTGCAGGACAGGGCCGTGCGTGCGGCGTGGCTGGGAGAGGCGGACGGAGCATGAATCGGGGTCTCACCGTCGAGTCGCTCACTGTGGTGCGCGGTGGCCGCACGGTGGTGCGCGGGGTGGACCTCACCGTCTCGCCCGGCGAGGTGGTGGCGCTCCTCGGCCCCAACGGCGCCGGGCGCAGCAGCACGATCCTCGCCATGTGCGGTCTGTTGCCGGCCGCAGGTGGTTCGGTGTCGTTGAACGGTCGCTCGCTGACCGGCCTGCGGCCTGATCGCGTACGCGGGGCCGGCGTGTCGACGGTGCTGGAGAACCATCGAGTCCTGGCCGACCTGACGGTGCACGACAACCTCAAGGTGGCGGGTGGCCGCAGAGGAACCGGACGTGTGGAACGTGTGGAGCGGGTGTTGCAGACGTTCCCCGAACTGGTGGAGCACCTTGATCGTCCCGCCGGCCAGCTGTCCGGCGGTCAGCAGCAGATGCTGGCGCTCGGCCAGGCTTTGGCGAGCCAGCCGCAGGTGCTGTTGATCGACGAGATGTCGATGGGCCTGGCACCGGTCGTCGTCTCCCGCCTGCTGGGGGTGCTGCGCACACTGGCTGACGACGGCATCGGGGTGCTGCTCGTCGAGCAGTTCGCCCACCTGGCCCTGAGCATCAGCGATCGGGCTTCGGTGATGACGCGCGGGAAGTGCGTCTTCAGCGGCGCCGCCAGCGACTTGGATCGTGATCCGGATCTGCTGCACCGGCTGTACATGGGTGCCGGCGTCGAAGACGTGCTCGACGGCTGAGTGAGGAGGCCGCGAGGCTGCGAGGCGGGGCGGCGAGGCGCAACCGGCCGCCACCGACGTCGATTCGTGTCAGTCGTTGTCGAGCTTGTCCAGCAGGTGGTGCGCGGCGTCGGCCAGCTTGCCCTTGATGCCCGGCTGCTCGGCGATCTCCTCCAGGCGGGCGTCGACCAGGCCGATCTCGGCCCGCATGCCTTCCAGCGGCGAGATCTTGCCGTCGTGGTTCAGGTCGTAGGTCTCCAGATCGAGGGCCTCAGCGTCGGGTGCCGTGTCGTCGGGTGCCGTGTCGTCGAGTGCCGTGTCGTCCGGTGCGTCGTCCGGTGTGATGGGGTCGTCGTCGGTGGCCATGTGCCCAGTATGGACCACTCGGATGCCGGCCGGCGATGTCGTCAGCCTGCATCCTCGCGGGCGACGAGTCTCCGCTCGATTCGGCGGTCGGCAGCATTGCTTGGCAGGCTCGCCGGATGCCCGATGCGCCCACGCTGCCCGGTTCGTTCGCTCGCGATGGCGAGCTGCTGCACCCCAGCCGCTTCACCGAGAGCGGGTGGACGCCCGACACCCTGATGGGTAGGTACCTGGCGGGGCTGGTCGCATGGGCTGCCGAGCAGCACTCCGAACCCGACCTGCAGCCGTCGCGCCTGACGGTGGACATGTTCCGTCCGGCGCCGATGGGGCCGACGATGCTGCGCACCACCGTGGTCCGCAGCGGCCGGCGGATCCGCGTGGTCGACGTCGACGTGGTGGTCGCCGGTGTGGTCGTCTGTCGCGGCTCGGTGGTGTTCCTGCGCCGCTCGTACATGCCCGACTCGTCGCCGTGGTACCCGGCGGAGTGGTCGCCGCCGGTGCCGGAGACCCTGCAGACGATGGCGGCCGTCGGTTGGGAGGCGCCGTGGGACCAGCGGCTGATGGGTACCTGGGGCGATCCGCACTCGTCGCGCGGCATCTGGTTGCGAGAGACCCATCCGTTCGTGGCCGGCGAGCCGCTCTCGCCGTTCGTGCGAGTGGCGTTGGCCGTCGACAACGCCAACGGAGGCATCAACGTCGGCCCGCGCGGCCTGCCGTACATCAACGCCGATCTCACCCTGACGTTGGCGGCCCTGCCGGAGGGCGACTGGATCGGGCTCGACCCGATCTCGCGGGCGGTCGGCGAGGGCATCTCGGTTGGCTCCGTCGACGTGTACGACCTGCGTCGCCGCATCGGGCAGGTGGCCATGATCGGCCTCGTCGACGAGCGCACCCTGCGGCCGCAGTGAGTGCCGCGGGCACCGTCCGCCGACCATCGTCTAGCGTTTGAGGGTCAAGCGTTGAGGGTCAAGAGTTGAGGGTCGCGAGCGCCCGCCGGTCTCGGCGGCCGAGGACGGAAGGAGGCGCCTCCGATGCCGGAGATCGAACGCACCGACGACGAGTGGCGACGGTTGCTCTCGCCTCAGCAGTACCAGGTGCTGCGCCAGTCGGGCACCGAACGCGCCTGGACCGGGCAGTACGTCGACGAGCACGCCGACGGCACCTACTGCTGCGCTGCCTGCGGTGGGGAGCTGTTCGACTCGTCGACGAAGTTCGACTCGGGCTGCGGCTGGCCCAGCTTCTTCGCCCCGAAGGGATCGGAGACCGTCGACCACATCACCGACACCAGCCACGGCATGGTGCGCACCGAAGTGCGATGCCACCGCTGCGGTTCGCACCTCGGCCACGTTTTCGACGACGGACCCGCACCCACGGGCCAGCGCTACTGCATGAACAGCGTCTCGCTGCTCCTGCGCGACGAACCACCCGCCACCTGATTGCGTGCGTGCGCGGGCGGTCGCGAAGCGGGCGGCTTCAGCCGGCCGGCGGCTCGTCGGTCATCGAGCCGAGGATGCCCGCGATCGAGAACGTCGCGATCGCGATCGACTGGTCGGCCCGACCGTAGGGCAGTACGAGCGTGTCGTGATGGGCGAACCCGCCGCACGAGTAGACGACGTTGGGCACGTAGCCGTCGCGGTGCAGTTCGTCGGGCATGACCAGCGGGGTCGTCGCGCGGGCGACGACGCGCTGCGGGTGATCGAGGTCCAGCAGGATCGCCCCCAGCGAGTAGGTGCGCATCGGGCCGACGCCGTGGGTCAGCACCAGCCAGCCACGCTCGGTCTCGATCGGTGGGCCACAGTTGCCGAGCTGCAGGATCTCCCACGGCTCCTTCGGAACCTGGATGGTCTCGGCGTTCGCCCAGCACCGCACGTCGTCGGAGAAGGCGATCGAGTTGGTCTCCCTGTCGGAGCGCGTCAGCGCGACGTACTGACCGCGAATCTTGCGCGGGAAGAGGGCCAGGCCTTTGCCCACTGCCGCCTCGCCTGCCAGTGGGCTGCTGGTGAAGCCGACGAAGTCGGTCGTCTCCAGCAGCTGCTGGGAGATGTTCACCCCGTCGAACGCGGTGTAGGTCGCGTAATACGCAATGGTGCCGTCGTCGTCGGTGAAGCGCACGAAGCGGGCGTCCTCCATGCCATGGCTCTCCTGCACGATGTGTGGCCACAGCACTCGCTCGGACAGGGCAGTGTGAGCGGGGAAGTGCAGCTCGTACGAGCTGCGGGCGATGGCGCGCAGGTTCTCGATCGTGTCGTGGGTGTTGCGGCGGGTGGCCCTGTCGGCGGCGAGGCTGGAGATGCCCTCCTCCAGCGCTGCGTCGCTGAACAACGCAGGGAGGGGGTTCAGCACCAGCGCCGCGTTCTCGAAGTCGTCGAGGCGGTCGGCGAGCTTGGCGTGGAACACGGTCGTGTGGTTCTGTCCCGGGGTGGGTGTGGTCGTCTGCGGGCACGGCCCTGGTTCGTCGAGAGTGACCGTGCCCGCACCGGTGAGCCTGCCGGTGCGAAAGCCGATCGAGGAACGGTGTCCTTCGCCGATGCAGCGCACGCTGAGCACGAACGCAACGTCGTCACCCGGGCCCTGCAACGGGTGCACCACGGCCGAGGGGTTGCACAGCGCAGCGGCCTCGATCGCGTACTCGTGGGTGAAGCTGGCCCCGAGCAGTAGGCGGCGAGCGGGGCTGAGCGCAACGCCGTCCGTGATACGCGACGCGACGAGGTCGGCGTGGTGGGCGAAGGTCGCGTGGAGATCTGGATGACGGTGCAGGAACCGCTCGTCGATGTCGGCCACGGTTGCGACCACGACCGCTTCGTCCAGTGCGAGGATGCGATCGAGGACGGCGCCGGCGCGCGAGTCGCCCGGGCCTACGTCTTCCCGGCCGGGCACGAAGAAGCGAACGACGACGCGCCTGGGGTCCGGTGTCAGCTCGACACCTGTGTCGAAGGGGTGCGTGCTCACGCTCATCGCGTTTCCGCCATCTGCAGCGAACGCTGCATCGTCGAGGCCAGTGCGAGGGTGGACTCGGCCCCCTGGTTGATGTTCACGCCGTGGCGCTCCAGGCCGTCGTAGCCGCCGCCCCCGACCCGGTCGTACATCGCCGCGCCTGTGTCGTTGTCGCCTTCGAACCAGCGGGCGGCAGCATCGACGCCGGCCAGCCAGCTGCTGTCACCGGTGGCTGCATGCGCCCGCCAGCACGCCTCGGCCATGGCCGCGGCCTCGATCGGCTGCTGGTCGAACTGCGGCCCTTGGTTCTTCGGGCCGCGGCCCTCGACACCGACGAGCGAGAGATGGCCGTGGGATGTCTGCAAATCGAGCAACCACGCCAGCATCGCCAGGCCTTGCGCAAGATCGGCCGGGCGATCCAGGGCTGCTCCTGCCGCAATGACGGCCTCCGCCAGCGCCGCGTTCGCGTACCGCAGGCGGGCTTCGGGCCAGTTCCAGTCGGGGGTCATCGGCCGTGGCACACCGCTGCCGCCGCGTCCCTCGCCGACGATGACGTCGAGCGCGTCGATCAGCAGGTCGCGTGCCGCCTGGTGCTCGGGGTGCGTGGCGACCACATCGGCGGCCCCCAGCGCGGCGAACGCCATCGCTCGTGACCAGCGCGAGCGTTGTGCGATGCCACGATCGAAGGCGTCCAGCGATGCCGCCCGGACCAACGGATCGGTGTGGCCGGCGGCCGCCGCGCCCAGGCCCCACACGCTGCGGCCCCAGCAGTCCTCGGTCGACGGCTGGTCGGTCCACCGACCGTCTCGGTCCATCCGGTTGCGGCAGCTGCCGTCGGGTGCCTGCGATTCGACGATGAAGGCGAGCGCCAGGCGCCCCAGCCGGTCGGCGAGCGGCAGGTCGGCCTCTCTGCTCGCCACCACCAGCAGGCGCGCGTTGTCGTCGGTGCAGTAGCCCTGCTCTTCGCGGCGATCGGCTCCCTTGGCGTGCTCGAACAGCCCGCGAGCGTCACTGAGTCGCTCCAGGTGATCGAACGCTCTGAAAACGCGGGCGCTCATATCGCGACCGGCTGGACGGTCGAGCAGACGTCGTCGGAGAGGTCGCTGTACTGGCTGGCGATGATCGACCAGCTCAGCGTGGGGGCCAACAGTTGCGCTGAGGCTCCCATCTGCGCCCGCGCCGCCGGGTCCGAGATCACCGAGCGGATGGCGAGGGCGAGTGCTGCCGCGTCCGCGTGGGGCACGATGATGCCGGCGCCACTGGCCAGCAGTTCCACGGCATGGGGGAATGCGGTGGCGATCACGGGCCGGCCGGCAGCCACGGCATCCACCAACACGCCCGAGGTCACCTGGTCGCGTGAGTCGTACGGCAGCACCACCACCGCGGCGGTGGCGACGAAGCGCATCAGCTGCGACACGGTCCGGTAGCTGTCGTCGAACGTCACCGAGCCGGCCACGCCGACGTCGATGCAGCGCTGGATCAGCGACTGGCGGTAGGCGTCGCCGAAGTGCGCGAGCACCTTCGGGTGGGTGACACCGGCCACCGTGTACCTCGGTCGGATGCCTTCCTCGGCGAGCATGCCGAGCGCGTCGATGACGTGTTCGATTCCCTTGCCCGGGCCGAGCAGGCCCCACGTCAGCAGATCCGGCGCGTCGCTTCCGGACGTCCCGTCTGCAACCGGCGAGAGGTTGGGCGCCGAAGCGCCGTGCGGGATCATCGTCACCTTCTGGGGATCCACGGAGTAGAGCGAGATCAGGCGTTCGTGCGCGGACGCGCTCATGACCACCACGCGATCGGAGAGCTCGACGATCACCTCCAGCACCGAACGCTGATGGTCGGTGGGGTGCAGCGGCACGGTGTGCAAGGTGACGATCGTGGGCACCTGCAGCGCCTTCATCAGGTCGACGACCTCGTCGCCGTCGGCCCCGCCGAAGATGCCGTACTCGTGTTGGATGACCGCCACGTCGCACCGCGAGAGCAGGACTGCAGCGGCGTTCAGCGACCGGCGCGAGCCGTTGACCAGGCTGCCGACGACGGTGCCCTCGTGTTCAGGCGTGCCATCGCCGTCGTCGATTCGCACGACATCGACCTGAATGCGGGCCTGGCGCAGATGGCCGACCAGTGCGGCCGCAAAGGTGGCCAGCCCGCACAGCTTGGGCGGGTAGGTGCCGACCATGCCGATCCGGCGAAAGCTGGTGGGCGGCGCGTGAACGGTTGAGCGCTGCGACATGACGACTCCTCGACTTCGTAGGTCGAGACGTCGAGCCTGCACGGGGCAACAGCACGAAACGGCTGTCCTGCCCAAACGAGGCGACTCTTCCCAGGGGGAAACGTCAGTCTACCCGACCGCCTGGAGAACGACCGGGCGCGGGTGCGACGGTCGCGCCGCTGTCGCTCGCAGGACAAGCGGTGGCTCAGCCGCCGAACGTGGCGGCCACCACCATCGGGTCGAAGTACTCGCGCCAATGTGCGATGCGGCCGTCGCGCAGGGTGAAGATCGCGATGTAGGCGTTGGGGTAGGAGCGCCCTGACCGGGTGAGGCCGTTGCTCTTGTACTCCGCCACCACCTGCCCGGAGGGCAGCTCGCCGTGCACCTCGACGTCGTGGAACGGCAGGCTGGTGAACAGCTTCGGCATCGCTCGCATGAACGCCCGTGCGTCGGCGCCCTGCACCTGACGCGGGCCACCATCGCCCCGGAAGGGGAACTCCAGCACCAGGTCGTCGGTGGTCAGCGCGAGCACGGCATCGATCTCGAACGCACCCAGGTGCTGGATCGCCCGCCGCACGATCTCGGTGGGGCTGTCGTTGGGGCTGTCGTTGGGGCTGTCGTCAGTGCTGGGGTCGGGGTTCGTGGTGTCGGTCACTTCGCCTCCTCCTCGCAGGGTCGCCCGGCAGCGTAACTACTCACGAGGTGTACTGCGTGGCCGGGCACTCGCTGCCTAACGTGTGTTAGGTTGCCTGACTCGGCCCGGTCGGCTGGGTGTCGAGAGGAGCAACGATGACTGACGTGAACGCAACCCAGGCAGCCGGCGACGACGCCCGCGTCATCGAGTGGCTGGAAGCCCTGCTCGACGGCAAGGTCTGCGGTTGGTCGCGCCAGCCGCGTTGGCGGCCCATGTGGTTCGTCGACATCGACCGGGGCGGCGTGATCGAACGCGTCGTCGTGCGCGGCGAGCGCTCGGACTCTGTGCTGCAGTTCCCACTGGACCACGAGATGCGCTTCCAGCAGGTGCTGGAGGCCCAGGGCATCCCGGTGCCACACGTGTACGGCTGGTGCGACGAGCCTCGTGCCTACGCCATGGCGGCGGTACCCGGTCAGCCCGACTTCAAGGGCACGCCACCGGCCGACCGTGCCGTGATCGTCGACGAGTACCTGCAGGTGTTGGCGCGCATCCACTCGCTGCCGCTGGAGCCGTTCGTCGAAGCCGGCATCACCCGTGGAACGTCGCCCGCCGACGCTGCCCACGTCGGGATCCGACAGTTCGTGCGCGTGTTCCGCCAGATCAAGGTGCGCCCCGACCCGCTCATGGAGTTCGTGCTCGGCTGGCTCGATCGCCACCCGCTGCCGCCGTCGGATCGCGAAGGCCCGGTCGTGTGGGACTCCGGCCAGTTCCACCACCACGACGGCCACTTCACCGCAGTCATGGATGTGGAGATCGGCCACATCGGCGACCCGATGATGGACCTTGCTGCATGGCGCATGCGCGAGACCGTCATCCCGTTCGGCGACTTCAACGAGTTGTACGCGCGATACGCCGAACTCACCGGCAAGCCGGTCGACATGGCCGCGATCCAGTACCACCACCTGTTCTTCACGCTCACCAACACGCTCTCGTTCCACCGCGCGCTGGCCGAGCCGATCCCGGCCACCGACTACATGACCTATGCCCAGTGGGTCAGCGAGACGAATCTGCACACCATCGAGACCATGGCCGAGTACCTGGGAATCGAGCTGGAGGAGCTGGAGGTCCCCGAGATCGTGTCCACCCCCGTGTCGGCGCCGCATGCGCACCTGTCGCGGTCGCTGCAATCGATCAGGGTCGACGACCCGTTCGTGGCCTACCAGGTGCGCATCGCCTTCCGCCTGGCCCGTCACCTCGAGCGCTTCAACCAGATCGGCGGCGACGTGCTGGAGCACGATCGCGCCGACATCGAAGCGATCACCGGCCATCGGGCGCCGCACAGCTGGGACGAGTGCGAGGCGCTGCTGGAAGAGTTCGTGCTGGCCGACAACGGCGCCCACGACGTGGAGCTGGTGCAGCTGTTCGCCCGGCGGTGGCGGCGCTACAAGGCCCTGATGGGGCCGGTGGGCTCGGCGATGGCCACCCACCACGTGATGCAGCCGTTGGGCAGATCGCTGCTGCCCTGAGCCATCGCCGGAGTCATCCGGCGCTGCGGGGAATCGCGTTCGGCGGGGTGAACGCCCCGCGCAGCAGGATCGTCACCACGTCGTCCGTGACGTCGCCGATGCGCGTGGGGTCGATGCCGCTGGCGGTCGACAACATCATGTTGCGCAACAGCACCTTCAGGCGCACGCGGTCGATGTCGGAGCGCAGGGTGCCGTCCGCGATCGCGTCGTCGATCGCCTGCACCCACAGTGCGTCGTTGGCGAGGGCTTCGTCGCGCACCTTCTGCAGCAACGGTGCGGTCGCGACGTACGCCGGGTTCTCGTAGAACATCCGAGCTTCCTGGCGATGTTCGCGGAAGTTGCGCAGGGTGGCCCGCATCAAGGCCTCGACGCGTTCGGCGGGCGGCAACTCGGCAGCCCGGATCTCGTCGTACAGGGCGACGACGTGGGCGCTGGACCGCATCATGATCTCGGCCACGAGCTCGTCCTTCGACGCGAAGTGGTGGTAGAGGCTCGCCGCCTTGATCGAGCAGCCGGCGGCGATGGCACGCATGGTCGTGCCGGCGATCCCGCGCTGGGCGAAAAGGGCCGCGCTCACCGCCAGGATCTGCTCGCGAGTGTCGGCGCCTCCGGCCGACTGGCGTCGAGTGGTCGCAGCGGTGCGGGGGAGCAGCACGTCGCCTGTCATGGGCGAGGCAGCAGGCTGGGCAGGTTCACCGTGCCCTTGCGTCGCTGGAAGTACCACCTGCCGTCCACCTTCACCAGCTCGTCGATGTGGTGCCCGACCATGGAGAGCCGGGCGAGTCCGTCGTCGGCGACGACCGCGACCGACCACATCACGGTGGAGGTGGCCCGTGCACCGTCGAGGGCCACTCGCGGGCTGCTGACGATGTGATACGTCGAGCCCACCTTGTCGCCCAGGGTGGCGGACATCAGCGCCTGGATCTCGGCGCGGCCCTTGGCCCGGCCCATCGCCCCCAGCAGCACCTCGCCGTCCTCCGCGAAGAGCTGTGAGTAGGCCTCGAAGTCGCCGGAGTCGAGGTGCTCGCCGTAGTCGATGAACAGCTGATGGATCGCCAGCAGATCCTCCAGCCGGGTGACGCGGGCTTCCAGTTCTTCGCTCATGTGCGCTCCAACTTCGATCGGCGACCCCGGGTCGCCACGTGCCGTGAGTGTAAGTGGGTCCGGCCCAGCGGCCAGTGTCGTCGTGTGTCCGCGCCGGCGCCTGCGCCTCAGGTGGCCGGCGCCCGTGGCGGCGCGATCATCTCGCCGAGCAGCACCACGGCGGGAGAGTCGGCGGCGGGCGGAACGGCCGCCCAGATGCGCGCCGCGGCCAGCTCGGCGGAGTCCATCTCGCCGGACTCGATGGCTGCCTTGGCCGCCGTAGCGGTGGGGTTGTCGCGAGCATCGACCTCTACGTATGACCGCATCGAGGGCGTGTCGACGGCACCTGGCCGGATCGCCACCACCCACGTGGGCGAGCCCCGGTGGGCCAGTTCGCTGCGAACGGCACGCACCCACTGCTCCATCGCCGCCTTACCCGCGCCGTAGCCGGCGCGGCCGGCGAACGGCACGCGTGCCGCCGCCGACGAGATCATCACCAGCCCGCCTTCCACCCCTGCGGGCAGGTGACGCAGGAAGGCCTCGCCCAGGACCAGCGGGGCAGCGGCGTTGGCCAGAACGTGCCGCCGATACTCGATCGGGTCGACCTCGCCGACGAAGCCCATCGGCTCGTTGAGGAACGCATTGTGGACGAAGATCGCACGGCGGCCGGTGAACCCCGCCAGCTCCGCGGCGAGGTGCGACTCGACGGTGTCCCATCCGGCGGGGTCGGCCAGATCGGCCTGCACGGTGGGAAGGTTCGCGTGCAAGCGCCGCGAGATGTTGATCAGCTTCGCGCCCCGGTACGGCACGGTGCGGGCCAGCGCTTCGCCGATGCCGCTGGTTGCTCCGGTGATCCAGACGATGGTGTCGGGTTCGGTCGTTGCTGCCACACGCCCAGCGTTGCAGGTCGGGTCGCCGGCCCTCGCCACGGGCCGAGGGGCGGCGGTGCCGGGCGGACCGAAGGGTCAGCGGTCGCCCTGGGTAGGGTGCCGTCGCGGCCCGCCGAGCGAGTGGCGTGGCCCGCGCTCACCCAGGAGGTCTTCGATGCCGACGCTGCCCGAGATCCCGCCCGTCCGCACGGCCCAGGTCACCCGGTTCCTGCACATGAACCTCAACTGCGCCAGCCTCGAGCGTTCACGAGAGCTGTACACCACCGCGTTCGCGATGCGCGAGGTGATGTTCACCGAGTCGAAGGACGCCGACGGGAGCCTGATGGACATGCCCGGCCTGCTCGACAGCCGAGTTTCGTTCTTGTACGACCGCCGTGGCGCTCGCCGCAGCCCGTCGCTGGAGCTGGTGCAGTGGCTGAAGCCCGATCTCACGGTGACTCGCTACGAGCGACCCGAAGAGATCGGCATGCAGTCGGTGGCGTGGTCGGTGCCGTCGCTCGTCGCCGCTCGCGAAGCGCTGGCGTCGTTCGGGCTGGCTGCCGGTGCACTCGTCGAAGCCGGCGCCGACGACGTGCTGCTGTTCACCGACCCCGACGGGGTGACCATCGAGCTGCTCGCAGACGCACCGGTGGCGCAGCCCCAGCTGCGACACGTGCGCCTGACCGTCGCCGACCTCGGCCGATCGACGCGGTTCTACGAGGCCCTCGGGTTCGTGCTGGAAGGTGAGGTCGCAGCCCGCACCTGGGGCTGGCTGGTGCCCGGTTCCGCCGCCCCGATCGAGGGTTCGGTGATGACCGCTCGCATGGTGATGCCCACCGACCCGTCGTTCGCGATCGAGCTCACCCAGTGGCTCAGCCCAGCGTCGCGCGGTGTGCCGAAGGCCGGCGCGGCCGACCAGGGGCTGTTCCGCATGGCGCTGGCTGTGGAAGACACCCGTGCCGCCGGCAACGCGCTGCGCGCGGCCGGCTGGCCGCACGTGGGCGAGCCGAAGTGCCATCAGCTTGCGGGCACACCGTTGCCCGACCTGTGGATCACGTTCCTGCGCGACCCCGACGGCGTGACGGTGGAGCTGGTCGAACGCCCGGTGGCCGCCTACTCCTGAGCCGGCGCGCACCGCCGGTCGGCCGGGCGCGCTACAACTGGCTGATGCGGTTCGACGACAAGGCGCGTGAGTGGGTGAACCGCATGGCGACGCGCGTCAGCGCCGCCGATCTGGAGAAGCTGTCGCGCAGCATGCTCGCCAGCATCGACCAGGTCAGCAGCTCGCGCTGGGAGGCAGCGGTCAGCCGGGCAGCGGCCCTGCCGGGCGACGTGCGACCGGAGAAGGTCAAGGCGCTCACCGACGCGTTCGCCCGCGAGCTGGGCGCCTTCGGTGCTGGGGTAGGGGCGGCGGCCGCCGCACCGGTGGTGGGCACGGCGGCGACGATGATGGCTGCTGCCGCTGAACTGGCGTGGTTCACGGGCCGGGCCGGCGATCTGGTGCTGACCGTCGCTGCGCTGCACGGCCGCCCCGCCCCGACGGTGGACGAACGGCGAGCATGGGTGCTGGCCGTGCTGATCTACGGCGGCTCGGCGCGCGACGGGTTCGCCCGCACCGTTCACGAGGCGAGCACCGGGCTGGTGGCGGCGCCCAGCACGCGACTCCCTCTGTCCACGCTGCAGACCGTGAACCGGTTGCTGACGCCGCGTCTGGTGCGGCGCTACGGTGCCCGCCGCGGCGCGATCGCACTCGGGACCGCTCTGCCCGTTGGCATCGGCGCACTGGTTGGTGGCAGCGCCAACTACGTGGCTGTCAGGTCGCTGGCCCGCCACGCGGATGCGTTCTTCGCCCGCATGCCCTACTCGGCGATCGACACCACGGCCATCGACGTCGGCGGCATGCTGCCCGGCGGCTCCGTCGACCCTGAGTAAATAGGGTGAATCTTTTCGTCACAACGCGTGACACGGTCGTCAGTTCCGAGTATTGTGACGTTGGGCACATCGAACTGATGCGTCAACACTGGGGGAAGGTGAGCACTGCAACGCGTGGCAACTGCCTGCGCGTGCCGGCGACTCACGACGATGTCTGAAAGGGCAGCACATCATGATGAGAGTTCGTTCCAAGCGTGCGTTCGCGCTCGTCCTCGCGCTGGGCCTCACCGCCGCAGCGTGCAGCGACGACGAGACCACGACCACTACCGCCGCACCGACCACGCAGGGCGGCACGGAGACCACCGAGGCAACGGAGACCACCGAAGCGACGGAGACCACCGAGGGCACGGCCGACCCGCTGGGCGAGCCGAATCCGGCCGACGGCAGCATGGACACCTTCAAGGTCGGCTACATGTGGTCCGGCGTGTCGGCCTCGGTCGACAACACCCTCGACCTGCAGTCGGCAGAGGCGACCGTGCAGTGGATCAACGAGTACGGTGGCGGTGTCGCCGGCGGTCACGCGCTGGAACTGGTCCCGTGTGCCGGTTCCGACGCCGCGACTGCTGCCGCGTGCGGTAGCACGATGGTCGAGTCCGGTGTGACGATCGTGCTGTTCAACGTGATCGGCGACGTTTCCACCTGGGCCCCGACGGTTCTGGCCGCAGGCATCCCGGTCTTCGCCTTCTCGTCGGCCGATGCCTCGCTGTTCGCCAACCCGGGCATGGTGTTCACGATGTCGAACCCCACTGCCGGCCTTGGCCTCTACCCAGCGAAGCTGGCAGTGGAGGTCGGCGCAACGCGCTCGGCGGTCGTCGTCATCGACGTGCCCGCCGCCACCGGCCCGGTGCAGGCAATGGTGCCGCCCACGTTCGAGGCGCTGAGCGCTGGTCCTGTGGACGTCGTCCCGATCTCGCCCACGGCCCCGGACCACGCCGCGGCCATCCAGGTCGAGCTGCAGAACAACCCGGACAACATCCACATCATCGGCAACCCGGCGTTCTGCTCGCTGACCATCCGTGCGCTGCGTGATGCCGGCTACGCCGGCACGCTGTCGATGATCTCGAACTGCGTCGACGCCGACATGCGTGCTCAGCTCTCGAACGGTGAGCTCGAGGGCATCTACGTGTCGTACACCGCTGGTGAAGACCCGGCGAACCCCGATTACGCGCTGTTCGCGGCGATCATCGACAAGTACTCGCCGGTGACCTCCCCGCATGGCACGGCTGTCGGTGCGTTCGTCGTCCTCGAGGGCTTCCACCGTGTGATGGCCGACTACGCGGGTGACTTCACCTCGGCCGACATCGCCGCCCACATCGCCGGCCACGGCGCGCTGGACATGCCGACCATCACCGACGGCACCTTCAAGTGCGACGGCACCGCCGTCGCCGGTGTCGCCATCGCGTGCACGAGCAACTTCTCGTACTCGCAGCTCGACGCCGCGGGCGACCCGACCACCTTCTTCGGCGGCTGAGGCTCCTCGGCCGACGACAGGATGAAGGAGACCCACCGTGATGGTGCAGCGCGGGCCAGCGCCGCACCATCACGGTGGACTCCCTACGGGTATCGAGGTCAGCGTCCACGACACCCGACCATGCCCAAAGAATTAGGTCAGTGTTTTCGTCAACGGATGTGACATGAGTGTCAGGTGCGTGGTACTGTGCCGCTCGGCACACCCACGGGTGTGTCGTTCGCAGGGGGAGGGTGAGCCTGGTGCAATTCGCAGCCACAGGCCGCGTCCTGCATTCGCACCTCACAACCATGTCTGAAAGGGCATCACACAACATGATGAAAGTTCGTTCCAAGCGTGCATTCGCACTGATCCTGGCGCTCGGCCTCACCGCCGCCGCGTGCAGTGACGACGAGACCACGACCACGGCGGCACCGACCACCGAAGCCGGCACCGACACCACCGAGGCCGGCACCGACACCACCGAAGGCACCGCCGATCCGCTCGGCGAGCCGAACCCGGCAGACAGCAGCCTCGACGCCTACAAGGTCGGCTACATGTGGTCGGGCGTGTCGGCGGCCGTCGACAACTCGTCCGACCTCGCGTCGGCCGAGGCCACCGTGCAGTGGATCAACGAGTTCGGCGGCGGCATCGCCGGCGGTCACCCGCTGGAGATCGTCGAGTGCGCCGGTTCCGATGCAGCGACCGCGGCCGCATGCGGCAGCACGATGGTCGAGTCCGGTGTGCAGATCGTCCTGTTCAACGTCATCGGCGACGTCGCCACGTGGGCCACGCCGGTCCTCGCTGCCAACATCCCGATCATGGCCTACTCGTCGGCCGACGCATCGTTGTTCGTTGCCCCCGGCCGGGTCTTCACCCTGTCGAACCCGATCGCGGGCATCGGCGTCATGCCGATCAAGCTGGCGATGAAGCTGGGTGTCACCAAGTCGGCTGTGGTCGTCATCGACGTCCCCGGCGCCACCGGCCCGGTGAACGCGATGGTTCCCCCCGGCTTCGAGGCGGCGGGTGCCGGCACGGTCGACATCGTCCCGATCTCGCCCACCGCTCCCGATCACGCGTCGGCGATCCAGGTGGAGCTGCAGAACAGCCCCGGCCTGGTGCACATCATCGGCAACCCCGCGTTCTGCTCGCTCACCATCCGGGCGCTGAAGGATGCCGCCTACGAGGGTGTCATCTCGATGATCTCGAACTGCCTCGACGGCCCGATGAAGGAACAGCTCGGCGCAGATCTCGAGGGCATCTACGTGTCGTACTCGTCGGGTGAAGACCCCACGAACCCCGACGTGCAGCTGCTGATCGCCATCCTGGCGAAGTACTCGCCCGACACCGTGCCGAGCGGCACCCCCGTCGGCTCGTTCCTCGTGCTCGAGGGCTTCCACCGAGTGATGGCCGACTTCGAAGGTGAGTTCACCTCCGACGCCATCGCCGCTCACATCGCCGGCCACGGCCCCGTGCCGACGCCGACCATCGACGGTGGCACCTTCAAGTGCGACGGCACCGCCGTACCTGGTGTCGCAATCGCCTGCACCGGTTCGTTCAGCTACGCCCAGCTCGACGCGGCCGGTGAGCCCACGTCGTACGAAGCGTTCTGAGCGTCCGACTGGCAACTCAAGTAGTTCAGTAATGCAGTAACGCAGGGATGGTGCCGTACCGGAAGGTGCGGCACCATCCCCGCACCTGGGGCCCACTTCAACCGCACCTCCTCACACCCTCGATCGGACTGCCGCCATGATGAGCCACTTCGGGTTCATGCTCCTCGGACTCGGTGCCGGTGCCGCCTATGCAGCGCTCGGCATGGCACTCGTTGTCACCTACCGAAGCTCGGGCGTGATCAACTTCGCCAGCGGCTCCATCGCCGTCTACGCCGCGTTCGTGTACGCGTACCTGCGGCAGGGCAAGTTCGTCACGATGATGCCCGGCACTCCGAAGACGGTCGACATCGGCGGCGACCCTGGTTTCGTTCTCTCACTGCTCGGGGCGCTCGTCATGTCCGCGCTGCTCGGGCTTCTGCTCTATGCGCTGGTGTTCAGGCCGCTGCGCACCGCTCCACCCTTGGCCAGAGTCGTCGCATCGCTTGGCATTCAGTACTTGATCGTGCTGCTGATCGTGAGGCGCATGGGCACCACCCAGACCCCGGTGAAGAAGGTCTTCCCCGATTCGAAGATCAAGCTCGGTACCGCTGTCGCCCACAGCGACAAGATCTGGACGGCGCTCACCGTGGTCGGTGTCGCCCTGCTGCTGAGCGCGTTGTTCCGCTTCACCCGGTTCGGACTTGCCACGCGCGCCGTCGCCGAGTCCGAGAAGGGCGCAGTGGTCAGCCGAATCTCGGCCGGCCGCGTCGCTGCCCTCAACTGGATGCTCTCCTCCGCGGTTGCCGGCCTCGCCGGCGTGCTGATCGCCCCGCACATCGCGGTCGTGCCGATCGTGTTCTCGCTGTTCGTCGTGCCGTCTCTGGCCGCCGCGGTGGTCGGCCGGTTCGAGTACATCCCGGCCACCGTGATTGCCGGCCTCTTCATCGGCATGCTCGAGTCCGAGGCCCAGTTCCTCCACGCGACGTGGTCGTGGTTCCCGAAGAGCGGTGGCCCGGAACTGGTGTCGCTCGTGATCGTGATCGGCGTGCTGGTGGTGCGTGGAAAGCCGCTGCCGGCACGCGGCGCTCTCATCGCCCGTTCTCTCGGTCGCGCCCCCCGGCCTCGCAACCTCTGGACCACCGCGGTCGTCGCCACCGGCATTGCGACGGTGCTGATGTACTGGTTCGACGGCAAGTGGCGCCAGGCGCTGATCCTCAGCTTCGTGTTCGGCGTCGTCTCGCTGTCGCTGGTGGTCATCACTGGCTATGCCGGGCAGATCTCGCTGGCGCAGCTGACCTTGGCCGGCACGTCGGCGTACATGCTGAGCTACTTCACCCAGACGTGGGACATCCCGTTCCCGATCGCTCCGCTGATGTCAGCCACGGTGGCGATGATCATCGGTGTCGTGGTCGGCCTTCCCGCCCTGCGAGTGCGTGGTCTCAGCGTGGCGGTCGTGACCTTGTCGCTCGCGGTCACCCTCGATGCTGCCTGGTTCCGCAACACCGACATCGTCGGTTTCGCCGGCGGTGTCACGTCGAAGGAGCCGACGCTCTTCGGCTGGCACCTCGGGTGGGGCCTGACCCGTGGCGCCGACCACCTGTCGTACGGCCTGATGGCATTGGTCACACTGGTGCTCGTCTCCATCGGCGTCGCCATGCTGCGCCGCAGCCAGTTGGGTTCGGCGATGGTGGCTGTTCGGGCCAACGAGCGTTCCGCGGCTGCGGCCGGCGTGAACGTGCTGCAGGTGAAGCTGATGGCCTTCGCGATCGGTTCGTTCATCGCCGGCCTCGGCGGTGCGCTGATCGCGTATCGCTACGGCACGGTCAACGACCAGCAGTTCGCCCCGTTGCTTGGCTTGTCGGTGTTCGCCACCGCCTACCTGGCAGGCATCACCTCGGTGTCGGGTGGCATCGCCGCCGGTTTCCTGGCGAACGCTGCTCTGTCCTTCACCGCGATGAACACCTGGTTCGAGGACAGCATCGGGCCGTGGTACACCGTGATCACCAGCCTGCTGCTGATCGTGACCGTCATCGCCAACCCAGAGGGCATGGTGGGCCCGAGTCACGTGATGGCCGACAAGCTGCACGCCCGCCGGCTGGCGAAGAAGAACGCCGGCAAGGATCTGGCGCCAGAGGCATTGGTCGGCACGCTGGTGGCCGACCCGATCGATGTCAGCAACCTGCCCACCGTGCTCAGCATCACGGATCTCCGTGTGGCGTACGGCGGAGTCGTCGCCGTCGACCAGGTCTCGTTCAACGTTCCCGAGGGTGCGATCGTTGGCCTGATCGGCCCCAACGGCGCCGGGAAGACCACCATGGTCGACGCGCTGTCCGGCTTCGCCCGTCACAGCGGCACCGCGGTGTTCGACGGGCAAGACCTGGAAGGGTTGAAGGCGCACCAGCGGGTGAAGCTGGGCCTCAGCCGCACGTTCCAGGCCATCGAGCTGTACGAAGACCTGACGGTGGAGGAGAACCTCGAGGTGGGTCTGGCCAGTGGCCGCCAGGGCCACGGAGCGGGCGCGATGCGCAGCCTCAACGAGACGTGCGAGGTGCTCGGGCTCAACGACGTGCGCGAGCGGCCGGCCAGCGAGCTCTCGCAGGGCCAACGCCAGCTGGTCTCCATCGGCCGTGCGCTGGTGGCCAAACCGAAGCTGCTGCTGCTCGACGAGCCGGCGGCAGGCCTCGACTCCACGGAGAGCGAGTGGCTCGGCCTCCGCCTCCGCGACGTGCGCAATCAGGGCGTCACCATTCTGATGGTCGACCACGACGTGAACCTGGTGCTGAACCTGTGCGACTACATCGTGGTGCTCGACTTCGGCAAGCTCATCGCCGCCGGCACGCCGGCGCAGATCCGCACCGACCCGGAAGTGATCAAGGCCTACCTCGGCTCCACCCACTCAGAGCACGTAGCGAGCACGGAGGCGACGTCATGACCGCATTGTTGGAAGCCTCGAACCTGGTCTGCGGCCACGGCAAGATCGTTGCCGTCCGCTCGCTCGACCTCGAACTGGTGGGTGGCCAGGTACTGGCGGTCCTCGGCCCCAACGGCGCCGGGAAGACCACGCTGATGGAAACCCTCGCCGGCCTGCTGCCCCGCATCGGTGGCGCGGTGCACATGGAGGGCAAGGCGTTGCCCAGCGGTAAGCCTGCGCCGGCCAACATGGCAGGCGTCGTGCTGGTGCCCGACAACCGTGCCCTGTTCACCACGCTCACGGTGCGCGAGAACATCGAGATCGCCCGCATCAAGGGCCAGAACCGCGTCGACGAGATGATCGACCTGTTCCCCGGGCTGGCCCGCAGGTTGAAGATCAAGGCCGGCGCGCTCTCCGGCGGCGAGCAGCAGATGCTGGCGATGGCACGTGGCTTGGTGCAGAACCCGAAGGTGTTCCTGGTCGACGAGATGAGCATGGGCCTGGCTCCGATCATCGTCGAATCGCTGCTGCCGGTCGTGCGCAAGATCGCCGACGAGACGGGTGCTGCGGTCGTGCTCGTCGAGCAGCACGTGCGCCTCGCGCTGGAAGTGGCCGACTCGGTGATGGTGCTGGTGCACGGCGACGTGTCGCTGCGCGGCGATGCCGACGAGTTCCGCGCCGACCCGGCTCGCCTCGAAGAGGCGTACCTCGGCTCCACCGTCGCCTGACCGGCGGTTCGGCGGCGTCCCACCAGTACAGCTGGCGAACTCGAGTTCAGTGCCGAACACCAGGCCGCGCTGCACGTACAACGCACGGACCGGTGGAAGCGTCTCGTTGACTGGAAAGCCTGCAGGGTTGAAGATCTCTTTACACAACGTAGAAGGGAGACCACCCGATGCCAGTGCTGATGATCGGCGAAGTGCCGAACCTCACGGAGGAGATCTATGCCGGGATGATCGGCCACATGTCACCGTTGATGCGAGCCTCCAATGGCTTCATCTCCCACGCCGGCGGGCCGAGCCCGAGCGGCGGGTGGCGCGTGGTGGAGACCTGGGACACTGAAGAAGATGCCCGGAACTGGTTCGAGCAGAACGTGAAACCCAACCTGCCGCCGGGCATCGTGCCCGATCGGAAGTACTTCCCGTTGCACACCGCGCTCGCGAAGTAGGGGCGGCACGGCGAGTCGGGTTGGCCAGCATGCGGCCCGCGGTGGCCGCGCTGGCGCCGACGGCCTGAGGCCGGCTCGGCCCGCCGTCAGCCCAGCACAGCGCGCAGCGCGTCGAGCCGCGCCGGCACCGCCCGGTACCACACCCACAGGCCGCGCTTCTCGCGCTGCACCAAGCCGGCGTCGACCAGGATCTTCATGTGATGGCTGACCGTCGGCTGGGACCGACCCGACGGCTCGACGAGATCGCATGCGCAGACCTCGCCGGCGGTGGACGTGATGAACGACAGCAGCCGCAGGCGGATGGGATCGGCCAGGGCGGCGAACGACTGTGCCAGTAGCTCGGCCTGGCCCTTGTCGAGTGCATCGATGCGCACGGGTGTGCAGCAAGCGATGGGATCGACGGGGATTCGGGCCGCTGGCTTGGTGCGTGTCGCCATGGCGGTACTGTATCGAAGATCTTCGAAGAAATCCATTGACGAATGTCGATTCAGTTGGCACACTGAACGCATCGACGATCATCAATGTGATGACGTTGCTCAGATGGCCTTCCCCGAGTTGGCCTTTCCCGAGGAGGAACCCCCAATGTCACGTGTACAGCTCGCCCTCAACGTCGGCGACCTCGATGCATCGATCGAGTTCTACAGCAAGCTGTTCAACACCGCGCCGGCGAAGGTGCGCGAGAACTACGCCAACTTCGCCATCGCCGAGCCGCCGCTGAAGCTGGTGCTGATCGCCGGCCAGGGCGAGCCCGGCTCGTTGAACCACGTTGGCGTGGAGGTGGAGACCACCGACGAGGTGGCCGCCGCAGCCACCCGCATGCAGGCCGAGGGCGCCGCCTGCGACGTGCAGGATGCCACCACCTGTTGCTACGCCGTGCAGGACAAGGTGTGGGTGTCGGGCCCGGAGATCCCGTGGGAGATCTACACGGTGCTGGCCGATGCCCCGGTGATGCACCCGGTTTCCGGCGAGTGTTGCGTGCCCGCCGAGGCCACCGACGCTGCTGATGCCACCGCACCGGTCGCTGTCGGCGCCAAGCCCTCCGCCTGCTGCTGAGCCCGGCGAACGTCGAGCCGCAGACGGGTCGGCAGCCCCGTCAGCGGCTGCCAGCCGGCGCCAGACGCCGCGGGATGAACCGCGACAGCGTCTTCGAGCGGGAAGCCAGCAGCGGGCTGGCGACCGCCAGCGTCAGCACGTAGACGGCGGTGAACGGCGCCAGCCGCGGGTCGAGCCCGGCGTCGGTGGCCAGCACCACCAGGATCAGAGCGAACTCGCCGCGGGCCACGATGGAGAAGGCGATGTTGGCCACCGCCTCGCGCCCCAACTGGTTGATGCGGGCGGCGCCCAGCGCGGCCACCACTGCCAGCACGAGCGAGACCGCCACGGCTGCCATCGCCGGCGCCAGCACCGAGCGCATCTGGCCGGGGTCGATGACCAACCCGAAGTGGAAGAAGAAGAGCGCGCCGAACGCATCGCGCAGTGGCAGCACCAGCCGTTCGATGCGAGCTCTCGCCGGCGTGTTGGACAGCACCAGCCCAGCCATGAAGGCCCCGATCGCGTCGCTGACGCCCAGTTGGTAGGCGACGCCGGCGACCAGCAGCGCAAAGCCGACGAACAGCACCACCAGCAGTTCGTCGTCGGGGGCGGTGATGGCGCGCCCGACGATGGTGCCCCCGTAGCGGGCGGCCGCTCCGAGGATCGCCAAGAAGGCGAGCGCGCGCAGGAACAGCAGCACTGCGTCGCCAGCGCCGTCGGCCTGCCCCAACACGGGGGCCAGTGCGGCCAGGTACAGCGCGAGGAACAGGTCTTCCAGCACGATGATGCCCAGGATCAGGCGGGTCTCGGGGTTCTGCACTCGGCCCAGCTCGACGAGCAGCTTGGTGACGATGGCCGACGACGAGATGCCGGTGACACCGGCGATGACGAACGCCTCCTCGGTGCCCCAACCGATCGCAAAGCCGACGATGATGCCGCCGCCCACGTTCAGCAGCAGGTACAGCGAGGCCGAGCCGATCAGCTTGCGGCCGCCGCTGGTGAGGTCGTCGAAGGAGAACTCGACGCCGAGGTAGAACAGCAGGAAGATCAGCCCGAAGGCTGCCAGCAGCTCCAGATCTTCGGGGTGCTCGAAGAGCACCGGCCCATCGGTGTTGGGGCCGAGCAGGATGCCCGCCCCGATGAACAACGGGATCGTGGGCAGCCCGATGCTGCGCCCGAAGCGTGCGAGAAAGCCGGCGACCAAGAACGCCAGCCCGAGAACGATCAGCTCACGCCCCATCTGGAGAGACTAGGGGCGATGGCGCTGCGGCTGGGCGCGGCTGCGGGTCGGCCGACGGTGCTCGCTCGGGCTGCGGGTGGGTCCCACTGTTGGGCCACCATGTGGGGATGATCGCCGACGAGCTCGTGCTCTACGCAGGCTGCCTACCCGCCACACCCTTTCGCGAGCTGGTGGAGGCTGCGTCGTCGGCGGGCTTCGACGCGATCTCCCTGTGGCCGCTGATGTACCAGCGGGCGCTGTCGCGCGAGGGACTCGACACCACCACCATGCGGCGACTGCTCGATGACCACGGGATGCGCATCGTCGATCTCGACCCGTGCGGCGTGTGGCTGCCGGAGCAGCCCGACGACGTTGACGCGCCGACCATGTTCAGGTCGCGGTGGCAGCGGCAGCAGTTCTTCGAAGTCGCAGGTGCCCTCGGTGTGGATTGCCTGGTCGCGGTGCACCTCGGCGACAGCGAAGTGCCCGACGACATCGCGATCGGTGGGTTCGCCGGCCTGTGCGACGACGCCGCCGAGCACGGGCTGGCGGTGGCGTTGGAGTTCATGCCGTTCAGCGGTGTGCCCGACCTCGCGTCAGCCGTGCGCATCGTGGCCGGCGCCGATCGACCCAACGGCGGCATCGTGCTCGACCTGTGCCACTTCGCCCGCAGCGGTGGTTCCGACGCCGACCTGGCGTCACTTCCACAAGGAGTAGTACGCAGCATCCAGTTGGGCGACGGCCCTGACGAAGCCCCGGCCGACCTTCGCGACGAGGCGATGTTCCACCGAGCGCTGCCCGGGCAGGGTGACTTCCGCTTGGCAGCGCGGCTTGCGTTGCTGGCAGCGGGTGATGTGCGCGCATGCATTGGGCCCGAGCTGTTCCAGCGAGGCTTCTCCGAGCGACCCGCGGCCGTCGTCGCGGCCGACCTGATGGCGGCCACACGTGCCGTGCTGGAGGCCGCCGGCTGACGGCGACCGGGCCTGCATGCGCAGCAGGGTGGCGTACAGTCGCGGCCACCGGAGCAGCAAACCGGCAGCGATGCGATCGGAGGAGTTGTGGAAGAGTCTGTCGAGGGTGCTCGGTCGTTCCTGACGTCGGGCGATGCGTACGACACGTTCATGGGCCGCTACTCGCGCCCGCTCGCGGCCGCATTCGCCGACGCGGCCGGCGTCTCACCCGGCCACCGCACGCTGGACGTGGGCTGCGGGCCGGGTGCGCTGACGGGCGTGCTGGTGAGCCGAGTGGGCGCGGAGCGCGTGTCAGCGTTCGATCCTTCTCCACCGTTCGTGGCCGAGTGCGCCGCTCGCCACCCCGGCGTGGAGGTGCTCCTTGGTCGGGCCGAGCAGATCCCGTTCGGCGAGGCGACCTTCGACTCTGCACTGGCTCAGCTGGTGCTGCACTTCGTCACCGATCCGGCGCAAGCGGCCGGCGAGATGCGCAGGGTGGTGCGGCCGGGTGGGGTCGTCGCCGCGTGTGTCTGGGACTTCGACCAGGGCATGGAGATGCTGCGCCACTTCTGGGATTCGGCAACGGCGATTCAGCCCGACGCACCTGACGAGGCGCGCACTTTGCGGTTCGGCCGAGAGGGCGAGATCGCCGAGCTGTTCGAGGCGGCAGGATTCGACGGTGTCGGCGAAACGACGTTGCAGGTCAGCTCCACCTACGCGTCGTTCGACGAGCTGTGGTCCGGCTTCCTCGCCGGCATCGGGCCGGCCGGTTCGTTCTGCGTCGCACTGCCCGACGATCAACGGGAGAACCTGCGGAGCGATCTGTTCGGCCGGCTCGGCTCGCCCTCGGGTCCCTTCGCCTTGGCGGCCACGGCCAGGTGCGCCAGTGGCACCGTGCCGAGCTGAGCCGGTCGTCGCGCAATAGCAGCCGGCCGGCTACGGGAAGTCGATTCGCATCACGACCCGGCGCGTGCTCGGCTGCGTCACCTGGGTGTACCCGGCGGCGGCGAAGATGCTTCGGCTGCCCACCCGCACCTCGCCCCAGGCGATGTCCTGGCCGGGGTGGGTGATGATCGGGTTCGTCGCCCAGGTAGGCGACCAGGCCGCTGGTGGTTCCGGACTCCGGGTGGCCGCAGTCGGTCTGGTCGCGCAGGCGGAACGCACGCTCTTCGATGGGCACCGAGCGCCAGTCGCACTCGAGGACCTTGAACGACTGGCACTGGCACCGTGAGGTGTCGCCGCGGGTGCCGAACACCGCCTGCAGGTCCTCCCAGGTGGCTTCGTTGGCGGGCACGATGCGCACCTCGAGTTGGGGGCGCCGGGCATCGCGCCACTGTATCCAGCCGCCTGTGGCGGCCGGGCCGGTTCTGCCCGCTGGGTAGTGTCGCCCCCGTGACCGTGCACCAGCTGTCCCGCCCGGATGCCCGCCGCCTTGCAGTGCGGGCCCAACTGCTGACCGCCGAGCGGCCGCAAACCCTGCTGGAGGTCGTGCGTGGCCTCACGCTGCTGCAGATCGACCCGACCGCTGCCATCGCGCCCAACGCCGACCTGGTGGCATGGAGCCGGATCGGCTCCGCGTACTCGCGCAGCGAGCTGCAACAGGCGCTGAACGAACGCAGGTTGCTGGAGCTGAAGGCGATGATCCGTCCTGCAGACGACATCGCGCTGTACCGCGCCGACATGGCCCTGTGGGCCACTGGCGGGTACGAGACCGGGTGGCGGAAGGTGTACACCGACTGGGTCAGCGCGAACGACGCCTGCCGGCTCGACATCCTGCGCCGCCTCGCTGCGTCGGGCCCTCTGCCCTCGCGCGACCTGCCCGACACCTGTGTGAGACCGTGGAAGTCCACGGGCTGGACGAACAACCGCAACGTCACCCAGCTGCTGGAGTTCATGGTGCGGCGCGGCGAAGTAGCAATCGCCGGCCGCCACGGCAGCGAGCGGTTGTGGGATCTCGCCGAGCGTGTGTACCCGCCCGACCCGATGGTGCCTGCCGAGGAGGCGCTGCGGCGCCGCAACGAGCGCCGGCTGCGGGCACTGGGCATCGCCCGGGCGCGCGGCCCTGAGTGCCCGGTGGAACCGCTCGATGTCGGCCCCGCAGGCGAACCGGCGGTGGTGGACGGCGTCAAGGGCGAGTGGCGGGTGGACCCCGCGCTGCTCGACGTGCCGTTCCGTGGGCGGGCCGCGCTGCTGTCGCCGTTCGACCGGCTGCTGCACGACCGCAAGCGCACCACCGAACTGTTTCAGTACGAGTACTTCCTGGAGATGTACAAGCCGGTGGCGAACCGACGGTGGGGGTACTTCGCGCTGCCCATCCTGTACGCCGACCGGCTGGTGGGCAAGCTCGATGCCACCGCCGATCGCTCTGCCGGCGTGCTGCGCATCAACGCCGTGCACCACGACGTGGAGTTCACGAAGGCGATGACCACCGAGGTGAACCGAGAGATCGCCGACCTCGCTCGCTGGCTGGAGCTGACGGTGGCCCGCGCGTGAGGTTGGTGCAGCGCCGTCAGGCGTTCGGCGGCGGCCCGGCCACTTCGGCCACTTCGGCTACTTCGGCGACCAGTGCGTGCCAGCCGGCGAGGCCGAGCGACGTGGTACCGGTTGTCGGGGCGCTGCCTCCGCTGGCGAGGAGCGTGCGCCCTGCGGCCAGCCCATCGGGCAGCTCGAACGCGACGGCCTCACTGCTCATGTTGATGACCACCAGCAGTCGCTCGCGATCGGTGGTGCGCGTGTAGGCGAAGACCTGCTCGTGGGCCGGTGCGATGTCGTGGAACGTGCCATGGATCAGTGTCGGGTGGGCCCTGCGCAGCGCGATCAACTGGCGATGGTGGTGGAACACGGACTGCGGGTCGGCCAGCTGGTCGGCGGCGTTGATCTCGTGGTGGTTCGGGTTCACCGCCAGCCATGGCTGGCCGGTGGTGAAGCCGCCGTGTGGCCCCGCAGTCCACTGCATCGGCGTGCGGGAGTGGTCGCGGCTGGTGAACGCCAGATGGTGCAGCAGTTCGTCGGCGGGCACCTTGCCCGTGTCCACCAGGGTGCGCCACAAGCCCTTCACCTCGATGTCGTCGTACTGCTCGATCGATGTGAACGGGTAGTTCGTCATGCCCAGCTCGTCGCCCTGGTAGAGGAAAGGCGTGGCGCGCTGCGTCAGCACCAGCGTGGCCAGCGCCTTGGCCGATGCAACCCGCCACTGGGGCCGGTCGTCGCCGAAGGCGGACACCGCCCGCGGGTTGTCGTGGTTGCCGAGGAAGCTGGTGGCCCACCCGTGCTCGCCGGCGGCGCGATCGATGGCGGTGAACTCGGCCTTCAGCTCCGGAAGCGTCCAGGCGGCCTTGCGCCAGTGATGCCGCCCCAGGCGCACGACGTCGAAGTTGAAGATCATCGACAGCTCGTGGCGGTCGGCGTCGACGAACAGCGGCATCCGCTCGGGTGTCACTCCGAATGCCTCGCCCACCGTCATCGCGTCGTATGGCGCGAGTGCCTCGCGGTACATCGTCTGTAGCAGCTCGTGCAGGCGGGGGCCGTTGGCATAGACCCGATCCGGGTGCCTCAGCTCCTCGCTGGTGAGGTTCGGCATGCCCGGCTGCTTGGAGATGAACGGGATCACGTCCATACGGAAGCCGGCCACGCCTTTGTCGAGCCAGAAGCGCATGAGGTCGAACACCTCGCCCTGCACGGCCGGGTTCTCCCAGTTCAGGTCGGGCTGCTGCTCGGCGAAGTAGTGCAGGTAGTACTGGCCGGTGCGCTCGTCCAGGGTCCACGCCGAGCCGCTGAAGAACGACGGGTAGTTGTTGGGAGGCCCGTCGTCGACTCCGTCGCGCCAGATGTAGAAGTCGCGGTAGGGGTTGTCGCGCGACGAACGGCTTTCCACGAACCAGGCATGCTCGTCGCTGGTGTGGTTCACCACGAGGTCGATGATCAGCCGCATGCCGCGCTCGTGCAGGCCGGCCAGCATGCGGTCGAAGTCGTCCATCGTGCCGAACTCGGCCATCACCCGCCGGTAGTCGCGGATGTCGTAGCCGTTGTCGGCGTTGGGGCTGTCGAAGTGCGGGCTCAGCCACACCACGTCGATGCCCAACGCCTGCAGGTGATCGAGCTGTTGGATGATGCCGTTCAAGTCGCCGATTCCGTCGCCGTTCGAGTCCATGAACGAACGCGGGTACACCTGGTAGACCACGACCTCTTTCCACCACGACATGTGGCGAGAGTACCCGGGCGCGCGCAGGGCGCGGCGGCAGAACCGTCATTCCGGACAGTTTCCGTCCGCAACGCAACCTACGTTGTCCGCATGAGCGACGAGACCGTGCCCGACTTCACCCTTCACGAGCCATCGACGACCGCCGACGACGTGGAGCTGTTGCTGTTCGCTCTCGAGCGATCGCGCGCGCAGTTCGCGTGGAAGGTCGGCGGCCTCGACTCCGCCGGCCTGCAGCAGGCGTTCCCGCCTTCCACGATGACGCTGGCCGGCCTGGTCAAGCACGTCGCGCTCGTGGAGGACAAGTTCACCTTCGAGTTCGTCACCGGCCAGCCGATGGGTGCGCCATGGAACTCGGTGGAGGGCATGTCGATGTGGGAGTGGTGCTGGCGGTCGGCGGCGCACGACACGCCGGCACAGCTGTACGCGCTGTGGAACGCCGCCGTGCTGCGCTCGCGGGCGGCATGGAACAGCGCCCTCGCCCAGGACGGACTCGACCAGCCGTCGGCGCTGGTCCTCGACGACGGGCAGTCGCCGAACCTGCGCCGGGCGTTGGTCGACCTGCACGACGAGTACGCCCGCCACGTCGGCCACGCCGACCTGATGCGCGAGGCAGTGGATGGTCTGGTGGGCGAAGACCCGCCGCAGCCCGACTGACGTACATCCAGCGACCTTCTCCTCTGGCGGCCCCGACCGCCGATGGGCTACACGGTAGACATGGAGCTGGCCGCGTTCGAACGGGCCGAGCCGTTGGCAACCACCCACATCTCGCGGCTCGTGGTGGCGGGTGACCGCGTCTACAAGCGGAAGATCGCCCGCGAGTTCGGCTTCGTGGACCAACGGTCGCTCGCTGCCCGCCGCCACCTGTGCGAACTCGAGGTACAGCTCAACCGGCGGATCGTCGACGACGTGTACTTGGGGGTGGAACCGCTCACCGACGGTGCCGGCGAGGTGGTGGACTACGTCGTGGCGATGCGCCGCATGCCGTTCGAGCGCTCGCTGGCAGCGAGGCTGGCCGCCGGGGAGCCCGCCGAGGGCTGTGTGCGCGCCGTGGCCCGGTTGGTCGCCGACTTCCACGAGCGCGCTCTGCGCTCGGCGGCCATCACCGCCGCCGGAACGCGGGAGGCCGTCGCCTCGCTGTGGAAGGACAGCCTCGACGACCTCGCCAGGCTCGACGAGCACGTGGAACCGCAGCGCGTCGCGGCAATCCGGCTGGCAGCGAACCGCTACCTCGACGGACGGAGGCCACTGTTCGAGGCCAGGTGCCGCGGGGGACTCGTGGTCGATGGCCACGGCGATCTGCTGACGCCCGACATCTACTGCCTCGACGACGGCCCCCGCATCCTCGACTGCCTGGAGTTCGACGAACGGTTCCGGTACGGCGACGTGCTCCTCGACGTGGCGTTCCTCGACATGGACTTGCGCTGGCGCGGGCGGCCCGACCTGGCCATCGCGTTCATCGACGCCTATCAGGAGCTCTCCGACGAGCACCACCCGTCGACGCTGCTGGCCCACTTCGTCGCCTACCGGGCGCTCGTGCGGGCCAAGGTGGCGCTGTATCGAGCCATCGGCGGCGACCCTTCGGCCCGCGCCGACGCGGAGTCGCTGTTCGGGCTCGTCGAAGAGCGGTTGGCCGCCGGCGCGATCCGTCTGGTGATGATCGGCGGGTTGCCGGGCACCGGCAAGTCGACTCTGGCCGAAGCCCTGTCTGCTCACTCGGGTTGGATGACGATCAACACCGACACCGTGCGGCACGAACTCGGCGCCGAGCGCTCGTCGGCACCATGGGGCCAGGGCGCCTACGCGCCGGACGTGACAGCCCAGACGTACGACCTCGTGATGGCGAGGGCGAGGACTGCTCTCGGTCTGGGCGAGTCGGTGATCATCGACGCCTCGTTCCGGGACGAGGCGAACCGTGCCGCCGTACGCGACCTCGGCCGGGCGCTGTCGGCGTCCGTCGTCGAGTTGCGGTGTCAGGCCCCAGCCGCCCTCGCCGACGCCCGCCTCCTCGCGCGCGACGCCTCGAACCCGTCGGACGCCACGCCCGCCATCGCCGCGCGGATGGCCGAGTCGTTCGCGGCATGGCCGGAGGCCACAACGATCGACTCGGCACGCCCGGTCGACGAGTCGGTCGGTGTGGCCGTTGCTGCCACGCAAGCTGCCCCGTTGGACCCGTGACCGGCGAGGCTGCTACCGGCGGGCCTGGGAGGTGTGCACACCCGCGCCAGGGCCACGCGCTGCGGTGAGGCACCGGACCACCTGCTCGTCGGTCGTCTGGGTGAAGTCGTCGTAGAACTGACCGACGGCGGAGAAGTGCTCGGGTGTCGCCACGCATACGAAGTCGTCGGCGTCGTCGCCCAGGCGTGCGCGGGCGTCGGGGGGCGCGACCGGTACCGCCACGACGACCTTTCCAGCTCCTTCCGCACGGGCGATCCGGCACGCGGCACGGGCCGTGGACCCGGTGGCGAACCCGTCGTCGACGACGATGACGGTGCGTCCGGCGAGGGGTATCCGAGCGGTGCCGCCGCGGAAGCGGGACGCCCGACGCTCGACCTCGCCCCGCTCGCGCGTCGTCGCCGTCTCGATCTCCTGCTCGGTGATGTGGGCCATTCGAACGACATCGTCGTTCAGCACTCGCACGCCGCCCTCGCCGACGGCACCCATGGCCAGTTCCTGCTGGAAGGGAACGCCGAGCTTGCGGACCACGATCACATCGAGCGGAGCACCCAGCGCCGACGCGACCTCCGCAGCCACCGGTACGCCGCCTCTGGGCAGGCCGACGACGACGGGCTGTTGATCTCGATAAGGAGCAAGCAGGCCGGCGAGCCGGCGGCCGGCGGCGACACGGTTGACGAACATGGCTGCCTCGGTGGCCCTACGGTGCACATCGCGTCCGCGGGCACCAACAGTGTAGGGGAGCGCGTCGCCGCGATCGCCCGGCCGTCGCAGCGGTTCGGTCGGGGTCCGGGATGGATCTACAGCGTGGCGGCGAACCCTGTCAGCGTCGTCGCCTGCACCGGTGAAAGCAGCCCGGTGGATGCGTAGCTGCGAACGGTGAGGGAGTACAGGGCGATCAGCAGGCGCTTGAGCACGGGATGCGTCGTCGCCCGGATGCTGCCGACGGTCGCCGAGCACAGCGCAGTGGATGCTCGATCGAACGCTGCCTTCTGCCGCGCCGTCATCGCCATGTACGAAGGTGACTCGTGGGTCATCTGCGCCGTCAGGTTGCACAGACTGGCCGGTGTCACCGTGACGGTGAAGCTGACCGACGCGGTGCCGGTGTTGCCTGCGTTGTCCGTGGCAGTGGCGCTGTACTCGCGGGCGCCGAGCCCGAACGTGTGAGCTGCGCCGACGACGGCGGCGCAGGTGGTGGTGGCGACCCCGGAACCGGCGGGTTCGTCGGTCGCTGTGCAGGTGATCGCAACCTGCTGGTCGACGGTGTAGTTGCCGGCGTTGCCGCTGTATGCCACCACCGGTGCGATGGTGTCGGGTTCGATGGTGCCCGGCGAGCCGGTCTCGCCGGCGGGCGAGAGGTATGCACCGTTGATACCGACAACGCTCGACGTGGAGATGGCTCCGATTGCGCGGGCAGCGTTGTCGAACGACACACCCGTCGTCGCTGCGGCGAAGTTCACGCCCGTCACCCGTTGACCGGCGGAGTTGAACAGGTTGACGCCATCGCTGCCGGTGCTGAGGCCGACGCCGCTGCCGCTGTAGGTGCCGATCGCGAAACCTGCCGGAGCAGTGCCACCGAACCATGCGGTGACGAAGGCTGCGGCCTTCGTGGCGTCGCCCTCCAGGAAGATGACGGACTGGCCGGGGGCGATGCTGGACACGCCGGTGAGCGCAACGGCGCCCACGGGCGAGTTGGAGTTGTCGTCCATCTTCCAGCCGCTGATGTCGACCCGGCTGGCGCCGAAGTTGGTGACCTCGAACCAGTCGGCTGCGTACGTGGCGGTGCCGCTACCCCAAGGCGCGACCTCCGACACGAAGAGGGTGGAGGCCTTGCTGCCGGGCGAGCCGGTCTCGATGCCGTCGGCGGCGAGGAACGCGCCGTTGACCCCGGCGACGCTCGTCGTCGCGACGATCGGCAGCGGCAGCACCGTGCTGCCCACGCCGACGGTGTTGTCGAACGTGTACCCAGTTGTGGCGATCCCGAAGGCTGCGCCGGTCACCCGATTGCCGGCCGCGTCGAACAGGTTCACCGCGTCGCCGCCGGTGCTCAGCCCAACGCCCCCACCGCTGTACGTGCCGATCATGAAGCCGGCCGGGGTGGCGCCGCCGAACCAGGCCGCCTCGAGGGCAGCGGCTTTGGTGGCGTCACCTTCGAGGAACACCACCGACTGGCCGGGGGCGATCGACGTGACGCCGCTGAGTGCGACGGCGTTGGCGAAGGCGTTCGAGTTGTCGTCCACCTTCCAGCCGGTGATGTCGACCACGGTCGTGCCGGTGTTGGTGATCTCGAACCAGTCGGCGAGGTATGGGCTGCTTCCGCTGCTCCACGGCGATACCTCGGAGATGATGAGCGAGGCGAGCGAGGTGGTCTCGTCGACCACGTCGGTGAGCGTCAGCACGAACGGCGCGCTGCTGGCGTCGGGTGCCGCACCCACTGTGGGATCGTCGACGTCGACGGTGACCGAGTAGCCAGACTTGGTCTCGAAGTCGAGCACGGTGCCGGCCGTGATGTAGAGGCCGTTGCTGTCCACCTCGAACGAGGCCGCATCGGCCCCGCTGACGGACAGGTTGTTCGTACCAAGTCCGTCGTCGGAGATGCTCACATCGGCGACCTTCAGCCGGGTGGCGGTGCTGGTGTTCTCCAGGACGGTGCTGGTCTGGTTGACGAGCGAGACTGTGGTCGGCGCTTGGTTGGGAACGGCAGACGGCGCATAGACCCAAAGCTGCGGGTGATCGATGTCGCCGCCGCCGTTCTCGCTGACGACATACAGCACTCCATCGCTGTCCATCGTGAGGCCCTCGTGCTGCTGGTTCGGCACCGAGAGCGGATTGCCCGGGTCGGAGACGATGGTCAGCGAGTTGGCGATGTTGCCGGCCCGGTCGATGTTGACGATCTTGCCGGCCTCCTGGCTGAGCAGGAGCAGGTTGCCCTCCTGCGGCTGCCCTGCCAGAGAGGGGATGCTGGCGAGAGCGAAGACGTCGGCAAAGTCGGAGACACCCGCAAGTGTCGGGTCGAACAAGTCGATCGAGTTGACCGTGGCGGCCGAACCGTTCGTGGCCGAGCCGGCCCCGAAGTCCAGGCCGGTCTGGAAGACGCCCTGGGGCAGGGTCTCCTTGACAGCAACGATCCCGCCGGTGAGCGGATCGTTGGCGATTCCCTCGATGCCAGTGTTGTCCTGGAACGTGCCCAGATCGACGGTCTGTACGTCGCCGCGGGTGAGGGTGCTACCGGCGACGTAGGTGAACCGGCTCACCTGCCGATCGCGCTCTTCCACCAGGATGAACTGGTTGCCGCCGGTGACGTAGGTGAGACCCTCGGTGTCGTAGAACTCGGTGCCCTGGGGGCTGGCGCCCAGCGCGAGCGTCATCGAGTCGATCAGCTCACCGGTCTTGCTCAGCTGCACGATGGAGGTGCTGCCGTCGCCGATGACGAACAGCGTGTCGGTGACCGGGTTGTAGGTGACGGCCGAGACCTCCTGGGCCAGCAGGCTGTCAACCGGGGGACTGGTGCGCGTGGGCTCGGGCAGGTCGTAGCGGCCGATGCGCACGTAGGCGGAGAGGTCGATGCTGGTTGGCGGGGCCGCCGAGGCAACGGAGGCCACCGCACCGACGATCGGCACCGCCGCGGCGACGATTCCGAACGCAAGGCACTTGCGCGCGAACACGGATCGGCGCTCTGCTGCTGTTGCTGCCGACACTGTGACCGTCTCCGTCTCCGCGGGACCTGGGCCCGCTCGGCCAAGCTCTCACGGCAAGTTGACGACGAGGCCACGAGTGGTTGAACAGAGGGTGACGTTGGTCCAAAGGTTGCGTGCTGGCGAGGCCGCGACCGGGAGCCGAGCCGGTTGGAGTCGGGTGCCACCTCGCGGCCGTATGAGCCTTCTCAGCGGCGTGGCTCCAGCACGACCACCGCCGTCTGCGTCGAGCGGCGGGCGGCCAAGCCGTCGAGCCCCTTGTCGATCTCCCGCCACCGCGACCACAGCCGTTCTCGCTCGTCGCCGCTGGCGGCTCTGCCGGTGACCAGGCGCTGCCCCCCGGGCAGGTCGGCTTGCACCTCGGGGTGGGCCTGCAGGTTCAGCCACCATGCCGGCTCGCCCTCGCCCCAGCCGTTCATCGCCAGGGTGACCAGGTTCGGGCCGTCCTCGAAGTAGCCGAGCATGACGCTGTGTTCGCGGCCGGTGCGGCGCCCGATGGTGGTGAGCCGCAGCGCACCCCAGCCCTTGCGCTTCGGTCGCCACAGGCCCACCCGGCCACGGGTCAGCCGGTAGACACGGCGATGGGCGAACCAGAACAGCCGTATGAACCAGCGCGGGGGAAGCCGTGGCGTGTCGTTCGGCTGAGACATCTCACACCTCCGTCACCAACGCTCTCGACAACAACGCTACCTCGCTGCATGCGACCGGGCACGTTCTGCAGCAGAGTGCGCCGCGGCGGGTGCCCGGGTCAGGATGACCAGCCCCCGTCGAAGCGCACGAACTGGCCGGTGACGAACCGGCTGGAGCCGTCGAGGAATGCCAAGCAGAACGCAGCCAGTTCGTCCAGCCCGCCCAGACGGCGCATAGGCACCTGCCGCTCCACGCGCTCGCGCGCCTCGGGAGTGGTGGCGCCCATCGCCTGTAGCAGGCCGGGGAAGTCGATGTAGTTGGTGCCGACCACGTTCACCTGCACACCGTGGTGCGCCACCTCGTCGGCCACGTTCCGGGCCAGCATCGTCGCCCCGGCGCGCATGGACGAGTACAGCGGTGCGTTGCGCGTTGGCCGGGCCGCGGTAGCGCTGGTCAGGAGCAGCACCTGGCCCGCGCCCTGCTGCACCATCGGCGGCACCACAGCACGCAGGAAGTGGTACGGAGCGATCACACAGCCGTCGATCACCTTCTGCAGGTCGGCGTCGGTGGCCTGCACAAACGGGCCGGTGACGATCTGGCCGGTGTGCGCTGTGGCCGCGTCGATACGGCCGAAGCGACGCAGGGCGGCCTCGGCGAGCGCGTCGGCCTCGGCCTGCGTGCGCAATCCGCTGACGCCGTCGACCACTTCGACAGCCGCCCCGGCCGCGACCAGTTCGTCGACCAGCCCGTCGGCCGGCCGCGACAGCACCAGGTCGTGCCCGCGTGCGGCGAACTCCCGCGCCAGTGCCGGCCCCACATAGTGAGCCGCATCGTTGATCACTGCGACACGTCGTTGCATGTGCACCTCCTCGAGCGCCACCCCCGTGACACCGTCGCCGTTCCAGACCGTCGCCGACTGTACGACGGCCCGCCTGCAGGCCCCTCACCGGGGGAGTGGGCCGAGCCGCCTGGCGATCTCGTGCGCTGTGTAGCGTTGGGCGCCACGTAGCGCACGAGAACCCCCCCGGGTCTCGCCTCAACGCTGCTCGGTGGCGAGCTCGAGCCAGGCCTGGAAGCCACCGATGAGGTCGGTCGCACGGTGCAGACCAAGGACTCGAAGCTGCGCAGCGGCGAGGCTGGATTGGTAGCCCTCGTTGCAGACGATCACGATCCGCCGGTCGTAGTCGCTGGCATCAGCGATGCGGTGCTCGCAGGTCGGATCGAGTCGCCACTCCAGCACGTTGCGGTCGATCACGACCGCCCCGGGCAGTTCACCGTCTCGTGAACGCTGCTCGACAGGGCGGATGTCGATGATCAGCGCGCCGCTGGCCCGCTCGCCGGCCAGCCGCGCCGGCTCGACACGGTCCAGTCCTGCCCGCGCGTCTGCGAGCACCTGCTCGATCGAGCGTCGTGACCCGGCGTCGAAACTCATCGTGGTGAGTCTTGTGCACTTCTGCCGCCGCCACCAGGGCTACCCGGCTGGCCGGCCGTTGCGGGGCTCGATCCACAACTGCACCTTCACGTTGTCGCCGACGGCGAGCCTCTCTGCTTTGCGCACCTTGTCCTTCACGGGCACCAGGTACTGGCCCTGCCGGGGGAACAGGCTGGTGGTCCACTCGGTCTTCCCGATTCGCACCCGCACGGGGATGACCCCCCAGCCGTAGGTGACCTCGTTGGCGACATCGCGCAGGTCGTCGCCGTCGTCGTCGGTCATGGCGACGAAGTAGAACGGCGCCGGCCCGCGCCACTCGAACAGCTCGCCCTTCCATGAGTAGTGCACGTGGAGAGCGTAGGGCGGAACCGGGCTGCCGAAGGGTGCCCAGCGCTGCAGGTTGGGGGCTGGTGATCTACGACGAGGTGCACCTGCTGCCTGCCCCGGTCTATCGCGCAGCGGCGCGGGTGCAAGCTGTGCGGCGGCTGGGGTTGACCGCCACGGCGCACAAGATCGTTCCTCGGCCGCACAACGGGAAGACCGGACCCCGTGATGTGCGTCGGCGCGATATCAGTTGGAGGTCGTGGTAAAGGCGGGCTCTTCGCAGTAAGCGCCTCCCGACGAGATTGACCGTCGCTCGCGCTTCTTGGGGGCGCACATGTTTGCCGCACGAAGCCGCGGGGTATTGCAGGTCGACACGACAAGAGCCCCGACCGTGTCGAGCTGGTGCGTCACCTGCTCAGGGGCGTTGCTCCGGACCCTGGTAGCGCCAAATCGCTCGGATCACGGAAGCCCGCGTCCCACCTCTTCGACTGGAGTCGAAGCGACACCCGTCGTTTCGACCACGACTGTCTGCGGTGTCGACTCGACCAGTTGCGTGCCCTTGCTTGCGCCCCTTCGCACTACCACCAGAAAAGGACGTTGCAATGAACCACACCAGTGAAGCCCGTGGGCTGTTCAAGAAGCCGCTAGGACTCCTCGGGATCTTCCTGATCATCGTCGGCATCGGCTACTTCATCGGCGCCGGAGTCGCCTACAGCAAAGTTCAGGGCGGCTACACCGCGCTGCAGTCGTTCAGCGAGGTGCAGAACGTCAAACTGAGCTACAACGACGCCGGGCAACTGGTCGATCGCGGTGAGGTCGAGGGCGGCCTCGCGATCCGGTCGCTGTTGGAAGACGACTGGGGCTTCCCGATCGTCGACAGCGATCTCGACCCGAACGACCCGCTCGTCAACAGCGCCACCGAATACATGTACCAGATGGCGACGATCTCGTATCACACGTTGCACGGCACGCAGACCGTGATGTTGACCGAGGCTGACCTCACCGGTGATGACGGTGTGGCAACCGAGTTCGACTGCAACGGCGAGATGATTGCCGTCCCGACCCCGTTCCCCGCGGACGGCGTGAGCTGTGACTTCGAGGTCAACGGCCGCTACTGGACCGGATTCGACCGTACGGTCCCTGTCGAGGCCAAGGCTCGCGACATGGCCTGGTCCGGTACCGCGCACGCGCTCGTCGCCGAGCTGGGTGTGGGCGCCGCAACGCACAGCACGCTGCAGTTGGGACTGGGTGTAGCGGCACTGCTTGCCGGCCTGGGCGTGGTGTGCATCGTGATGGGCATCGCGTTCATTTGGGAGACCCGCCGTCGCAACAGGGCAAGCGTGCCCGACACGATTCCCGAAGCGTTGCTCACGGACAGGCCGGGCCAGGCGCCCGCATCCATCTGATATCAGGGCCGCGTCGAATCGAGCGGTAGTGGGCCCCTCGGTCGGGGGCCCACTACCAGCCAGAAGCGTCGCACGCTCAGGCCGTACCACCCGCTCGTCGGCCCAGGGTCTCGTGCTGGGCAGCCGGCAACAACAACACAACAACAATGAAGGAGAGTCCGATGCGCGCAGTCGTCTACCACGGTCCCGGCCAGAAGGCCTGGGAGGAAGTGCCCATGCCAGTCATCATCGACGACACCGACGCCATCGTTCGGGTCGACGCCACCACGATCTGCGGCACCGACCTCCACATCCTCAAGGGCGACGTTCCCGCCGTCACCGACGGACGCATCCTTGGCCACGAAGCGGTCGGCACCGTCGAGACCATCGGCACCGGCGTGAAGAACGTCAAGGTCGGCGACCGAGTCCTCGTGTCCTGCGTGACCGCCTGCGGTGCCTGCCGCTACTGCCGCGAGAGCAGCTACGGCCAGTGCCTCGGCGGGGGCGGCTGGATCCTCGGCCACAAGATCGACGGCACACAGGCCGAATACGTCCGGGTCCCCTTCGCCGACAACTCCACCTACGCCGTGCCCGACGGCGTCAGCGACGAGCAGATCCTCATGCTCGCCGACATTCTCCCCACCGGCTACGAGGTCGGCGTCCTCAACGGCAAGGTCCGTCCCGGTGACGTCGTCGCAGTCGTCGGCGCAGGCCCGATCGGCCTCTCCGCCATCATGGGCGCTCGGCTCTACAGCCCCGCCCACATCATCGCCATCGATCTGGCCGACAGCCGCCTCGAGGCCGCCAAGCAATTCGGCGCTGACATCACGATCAACAATGGTCGCGAGGATGCGCTCGCCGTAGTCCGTGAGCTCACCGGCGGGCTGGGCGCGGATGTAGCCATCGAAGCCGTCGGCGTACCAGACACCTTCGAGCTCGCAACCCAGCTGGCTCGCCCGGGTGGTCACATCGCCAACATCGGTGTCCACGGCAAGCCAGTCACCCTGCACCTCGAGGAGCTGTGGATCCGGAACATCACCATCACCACCGGTCTCGTCGATACCTACTCCACCCCGACGCTCCTCAAGCTAACCCAGGGCCACGCGATCGACGCCGAGCGCTTCGTGACCCACCACTTCACCCTCGACCAGTTCGACGAGGCCTACGACGTCTTCGCACGGGCCGCCGACACCGGGGCCCTCAAAGTGGTCCTCACCCGAAGCTGACCCGGCGCGGATCCTCGGCAAGTGTCACCTAAGTGAGTTTGTAAGTAAGTGGAGCTGGGGAGAATCGAACTCCCGTCCATCAGGCACTACACGTACGTGCTACGACCATTCCCGACCTTCTCCCTGACGCAGGGAGACCGGCGGGTCAGTTGGCCATCGGTTGCCCGGTGGCCCGCGAATCGTCTTT
>JAUSLQ010000090.1 GCA_030645675.1 Actinomycetota bacterium
GGCGCCAAGCTGCTGTACGCCTACTGCGAAGCCACCGTGCCCCGCATCCAGATCATCACCCGCAAGGCCTATGGCGGTGCGTACGTGGTGATGAACAGCAAGTCCATCGGCGCCGACCTGGCCTACGCCTGGCCCACCGCCGAGCTGGCCGTGATGGGCCCGCAGGGTGCCGTCGAGATCGTGTACCGCCGCGAGCTGCAGCAGGCCGCCGACCCCATCGCCCGTCGTGCCGAGCTCGTGGCGGAGTACACCGAGAAGTACGCCAACCCGTACAACGCGGCCGAACGTGGTTACATCGACGATGTCATCGACCCGGCCGAGACCCGGCAGAAGATCGTCGCCGGCCTGCGCATGCTGCGCAGCAAGCGCGAAGAGCTGCCTCACCGCAAGCACGGCAACGTGCCGCTGTGATGGCCCGGACGGCGAACATGAACCCCGAGATCACCCCGGCACCCACCGACGAGGAAGCCGCGGCCATCGTGGCCGCAGTGGAGGCGGGCTGGCCGCGCCCGGTGGCGGCAGCCGATGCCAACGACGCGCTGCGCACCCCCACGTGGCGCTTCAGCGGTCGCTGGTGGTCGAAGCCCACCGCCGCCCGGCGCAATCGCCCGTTCCGCTGAGCCACTCGCACTGAACGCCCTCGTGCGCTCGCGAAAGCGAGCGCGCGCTCGAGCGGTCAAGGCACACAGCGCGTGGGCGGCTACGTTACGGAGCCATGAGCTACATGCCCCCGCCCCCGCCGTCCATCCCTCCCGGCTACCAGGCGTACTCCCACACCGGGCCGAGCACCAACTACGCCGGCTTCGGTGGCCGTTTCGGCGCGTACCTGCTCGACGGTCTCATCGCCATCCCGTTCTTGCTGCCCGCCTTCATCGCCCTGTTCGCCGGGCCGTCGGAGATCAAGGCCTGCACGGTCGACGGCGTGCGCGGCCTGTGCGACACGCCGACGGGTTCCACGATCGCCCTCGCCATCGCCCTCTACGCCGTGGGCGGCATCGGCTACCTGTACCTGTACTGCCGCAAGGTCGGGGCCGGCCAGAGCTGGGGCCAGCAGGCAGCGGGCATCCGCGTCGTCGATGCCACCACCGGCCAGCCGATCGGCACCGGCCGCGCGGTGGGCCGCTTCTTCGCCCGCCTGCTGTCGGGCGCGGTGTGCTACCTCGGGTTCTTCTGGATGCTGTGGGACCAGCGCAAGCAGACCTGGCACGACAAGATGGTCTCGTCGGTCGTCGTCAAGGAGTAGTGCACGAGTGCCCGGCCCTTGCGGTACCGGGCGGCGCAACCGGGCTCAACCGGCGACGTGAACCTGCGGCTCGCGGACCACGAGGTGCGCACTCGGGTGTGCCCCGGTCTCCATGGCCTGCGGCGAGCCCGTCAGGTCGGCGTCGATCGCCACGTAACCGGCGCCATGGACGCGACCCATGCGCAGCGCATCGATCGCTCGGCGCACGCCGGCGCCGGCGTCGATGACGGCCCCGTCGGCCTGCGCCACCCCCACCACTGCCGGCAGCGCCAGCAACACGGTGCCCCAGCCGACTCCGGTGGTCAGTCCCTTCTGCAGTGAGGCGGCCACCTGCCGCCCGCGCGCCAGGTCGGCGGAGCGCAGGAACAGTGCGAACTGGTCGTGGGCCAGCCGCGCCATCACCCCGTCGTCGGACGCCGCTGTCCGCAGGCGCTGGGCGACCGTGGCCACCACGTGGTCGACGGCGTCGTAGCCCTGCGCGTCGCGCAGCTCGTCCAGACCGAGGATCTCCACCACCACGATCGAGCCGGCACGGTCGCGCATCGAGCCTTCCGACAGCTCGTGCATGAACGCCGCCCTGCCCAGCGTGTCAGTGCCCAGGTCGTGCGATGCGAGCCAGATGGACTTCTGGTGGGCTCGCTCCAGCTCGCGCACGCTGGCCAGGTGTCGCATCACTGCCGCGCACACGGCCAGCAGCACCCACACGGCCACCGGCAGCATCTCCACGTGCCGGTCGGTGAACAGCACGATGCCACCCAGCACCAGCGGCGGCACCAGCGCCGACAGCGCGACGGTGATGGCCAGCACCCGCGACGACCTGGCACCGGTCGGCACCGGGGGCGGCGCGGGCAGCAGGCTCCACACGGCGGCCAGGGCGATGGCACCGAGGCCGCACAGGTACGCCAGATCGGGCAGCTGATAGGCGCCGTCGGGGTTGTGCAGGTACAGCACCAGCAACGACACGTCGGCGGCCGCGGTCAGCACGGCACCGAGCAGCAGCAGCAGGCCCACGCGCCGGCGGGCCGCGTGGCTGAAGACGATGCGCACCGAAAGCATCACCACCGCCAGGTCGCCCGCCGGGTAGAGGGCGCTGAACGCGCGGTCCAGCTTCGGCAGCGACGTGTCGACCGTGACGTGCTCGACCACCATCAGCCACAGCACTGCGTACAGCACGAGGAACAGCAGCACGCCGTCGACCACGTTGGTCAGCCGGCGGGTGCGCAGCTGCGGGTCCGACAGGTCGGCGAGGCCCAGCAGCAGCGGCAGGTACCCGATCACGTAGCAGAGCTCGTACGACAGCGTGGGAA
>JAUSLQ010000067.1 GCA_030645675.1 Actinomycetota bacterium
GGGGGTGCTCGGCTTCCTGCATCTCGACGACCTCGCCGGCGACGAGTACACGGGCTCCGGCAACGCAGGGATGCTCGACATCGTGCTGGCTCTCCAGTGGGTGCGCGACAACATTGCGGGGTTCGGCGGCGACCCGTCGAAGGTACTGGTGTTCGGTGGCTCCGGGGGAGCTTCGAAGACCTCCGCGTTGTTGGCGATGCCCAGCGCCGAGGGTCTGTTCCATCGCGGCGCTCTGCTCAGTGGTCCGTACGTGCGGGCTCGTACCGCTGCCACGGCGACGTCGATCTCCGAGCAGTTCCTGCGCGTCGTGGGCGTGGGGCCCGAGGAGATCGAGCGGCTGCACGACATGCCGGTGAACGATCTGCTGCGGGCCGCGCAGCAGCTGGCCATGCCGATCGACGCCGGCCTCGCTTCGTCAGCCAGCCCGGAGGCGTTCATGCCGCTGCAACCGGTGCTCGACGGCTCGGTGCTCACCCACCATCCGATGGATCCGATGTGCGCGCCCCACGGCACCGGGGTGGCGATGCTCGTCGGCAGCACCAAGGACGACATGCGAATGATGATGCTGGGCATGCCGTGGTTCGGCAGCCTGGATGAGGCCGGCCTCGCTGCGATGGTGGCGAGCACCTTCGGTGAAGCTGCCGACGAGGCGCTCAGCGCGTACCGCGAGGCCTATCCCGGCTTCACACCGACTCAGACGGCGGCGCAACTGGTGACCGATCGCGTGATGTGGAACGGCAGCATCGACTGGTGCGAGCGCAAGATCGCGGCAGGCGGCGCGGCCACGTACGCCTACCGTTTCGACTACGAGACGACGGCGCTCGGCGGGATCCTCGGAGCCACCCACGGTGGCGACATCCCCTTCGCGCTCGCCAACTGGATGCTGCACCCGATGGCGGGAGAGCGGCCGGAGAACGCGGCGTTCTCCGCGATCGTGAGTGAGGCGTTCGTACGCTTCGCGCACACCGGCGATCCGAACCACCCCGGGCTCCCGGATTGGCGGCCCTACACGACCGAACACCGGTGCACGATGCTGCTGAACACGACTCCGCATGCCGTCGACGACCCGAACCAACGCCTACGAAGGCTGTGGGCCGCCGCGACCGAGCGGTAGCCTCAGGCCCCCGCTCGGCGGGTCTTCTTGTCGGCGCGGAGCTGCACCGCTGCACCATCGAGCAGCATGTCGATGCCTTGCTCGAACCGGAGGGCAACCATCGAGGCCGGCAGGCCGGGCTGGTCGTGGCTCAACAGCTCCGTGCTGCTCACGCCGCTGGTGTAGAAGAACAGCGCGGCGAGCAAGGTGAACGCGCTCTCGGTCTCGAACCCTGCCTTGTGGAGCATCTCCAGGATTCGGTCGCGTGTGTCCGCAGGGCCGGTGGCCATCACGTTGGCGAGGTGGAAGTTGGCCATGCCGGGGTAGCGGGCGAAGGCGGTGGCGAAGTCGATCATCAAGGACTTCAGGGCGTATTGCCATTGCTTCGGGTCGGTGGTGCGGATGGCGATGGTGTTGTTGATCCGTTCGGCCACCAGCAACAGCAGGCCGTCGCGGTTGGGCACGTAGTGGTACGTGGCGCCCAACGCCACGCCGAGCCGCTCGGACAAGCGGCGCATCGTCAACGCCTCGGTGCCTGCCTCGGCGATCAGCTCGCAGGCAGTCTCGATGATGACATCGATGCTCAAGCCCGGGCGCGGGACTTCAGCCACGCGCACTGGCTTCTTCGTCTGCTGCGTCATCACGGTCACCAAGCTCCATCTCGCCGAACACCATGTGCGATTTGCTGAACACTGTTGAGCAAACCTCTGGGCGCGGCTACTGTAGCGATCCAGCGGGCGTTGTGCCCGGATTGCGTTCCTGGGGGGAACAACGACGATGAGTGACTCTGCAGTCATCGAGGCCATCGGCATCGACGTCGGGTACGGCGCCGTCTCCGTCATCAAAGGACTGAGCCTGTCGGTGAGGCCGGGCGAAGTGGTAGCGCTGCTCGGGGTGAACGGTGCCGGCAAGAGCACCACGGTGAAGGCGCTGGCCGGTGAGCTGCGGCCCACGGCCGGCGAGATCCGGCTGAAGGGTGAGGTCACCACCGAACCGTTGCACCGGCGCGCTCGCCAGGGACTGCGCCTGATCACCGAGGAACGTTCGGTGTTCATGGGCCTGTCTGCGGCCGACAACCTGCGGCTGGGTGGCCACAACCGCGACGCCGTGCTGGAGATCTTCCCCGAGCTCGAGCGGCTGCTGAAGCGCAAGGCCGGCCTGCTCTCCGGCGGCGAGCAGCAGATGCTGACGCTCGGCCGCGCGCTGGCTGCCAAGCCCGATGTGCTGCTGATCGACGAGTTGTCGCTGGGCCTTGCCCCACTGGTGCTGGAGCGCTTGCTCACCAAGGTCCGCGAGGCGGCCGACACGGGTACCGGCGTACTGCTGGTGGAGCAGCACATCCGCTACGCGCTGGAGATGGCCGATCGTGCGTACGTTTTGAGCCACGGCGAGATCGTGTTGCAGGGTGCTGCGGCCGACCTGCTGTTGCGTGTCGACGAGATCGAGCGCACCTATCTCGAGGCCGGCGAGTTGGCCGAGTCGCACGGCTGAGCCGGGCCGACGCCTGCGCAGGCGAGTAGCGTCGCTCAGATGCGGATGCGGCGACCAGGCGCGACAGCGGCCACGCGGTTCGCGTTGGCAGCCGCCGGGGTGCTGCTGGCGGCCTGCTCGGGCGCGGCGGCGTCGCCGGCCCGGCCGCCTGTCGTTGCCAGCACCGGCGCCACACCCACCAGTACGACCACCTCCCCGGGGGCGACGTCGGTGACGCCGTCGACTCTGCCGCGATCCACGCTGCCGCCCACCCTGCCGCCCACCACGCTGTCGCCCACCCTGCCGGCCACCACGCTGCCGGCCGTGCCGGCGCGCCTGACGATGGCGTTCACCGGCGACATCGTGCCCCATCGGGCCGTGAACCGCGGTGCCATCCAGCCCGACGGAACCTACGACTACACCGCCATGTTCAGCCATCTGCAGCCGATGCTGGAAGGCGCCGACCTGGCCATCTGCCACCTCGAGGCCCCTGTCGCGCCACCCGGCGAGCAGGTGCTGATCGAGCCGATGCGGCTGTCGGTGGCTGCAGAGATCGCGCCGGCCATCGCTGCCGCTGGGTACGACAGGTGCAGCACGGCATCGAACCACTCGCTGGATCGCGGTCATGCGGGCATCGACGCGACGGTGAACGCGTTGGAGGCCGCCGGTGTGCCGCAGTCGGGCATGGCGCGCACCCCCGAGGAAGTGCTGCCGGCGCTGGTGGAGGTGAACGGAGTGCAGGTGGCGCACCTGTCCTACACGTTCAGCTTCAACGGGCTGCAGTTCGCGGCAGGCGAGGAGTGGCGATCGAACGTGATCGAGCCGACACGCATCGTCGCCGATGCCGCGGCGATGCGGGCGAAGGGCGCCCAGGTGGTGGTGGTCAGCCTGCATTGGGGTGTGGAGCGGGGGGTGCAGCCCACGTCGTTCCAGCGCGACATCGCCCATCAACTGACGGTGTCCGGGCAGATCGACCTGATCGTCGGTCACCACGCCCACGTGCTGCAGCCGATCGAGCAGGTGAACGGGGTGTGGGTGGTGTGGGGCATGGGCAACGTGCTCAGCGATCACCCGACCAGCAGCCAGTGGCCGCCGTCGTCACAGGACGCCGCAGTCGTGACGGTGGGCATGCAGATCGCTGCCGACGGCGTCGTGGCGGTGGATGCCCCGGTCGTGCACCCCACATGGTGCGACAAGGACCACGGCTACGTCATCCGCTTCACGTCGGAGGCCGACGACCCCGCGCTCAGCGACGCAGTCCGCCAAGCGCTGCGTCAGTCCGAACAGCGCACCCGCGAGCTGCTGGGCCAGTTCGTGGTGCGGCCCCCCGGCGGCTGAGCGCCGGGCGTCAGTTGTTGTGGTCGAGCACGAACGGCTTCGCCTTGGCGAACCTGCCGTCGATGGTGCGTTCCACCTGGGGCCAGACCAGCGCAGCATGCGCGATGGCGACGAGCACGGCCATCCGTACCGGCATGCCCCAGTCGTTGGCCAGCATCACCAGCAGGCCGATCATGGTGGCCGCGCCGAGGCCGCACGTCAGCGCAAGCGTGGATGCATCGGGCGTCTGGTTGCGCCGCAGCCGTGCCTTCATCGCGGTGGCGACACCGAACGCGATGACGCAGTACACGGCCAGCACCAGCAGCACCAGCAGTGCGACGTCGAAGGCAGCGGCGATCATTGGACCGCAGAGTAGCGACCGCCGCGGCCGTCAGCGCAACAACTCGCACAACCGTTGCAGTGACGTGATGTTGCGGGTGGTGCACGGCTGCCCCAGCGCCTTCGTCAGTTGCGGCAGCGTGAAGGCGGAGTCCAGCAGCTTGCCGGCGATCAGCCAGTGCACCTCCCGACCGTGCGCCTGGAAGCGGTCGACCGGGGTGGAGCGTGCCTCGATGGCTTGATCTGGTGAGCTGCGACAGAACGCGACCATGTGGCTGCAATCCGCAGGAGTCGGGCCGAACGGCCGCAGGTCGGTGGTGGCCAGCACCTCCTCGGCAGTGCGCACGTAGGCGGGTACCGGCCACCCGAGCTGCCGGCCGAGGTGCTCGGCGATTCGGTCGGCAAGCGCGGTGTCGGGTGCGGCAGCGGCAGTGAACACCACGTTGCCGCTGGCGATGAACGTGGCGATCTCGGTGTGGCCGAGCTCGGCGAACTCGGTGCGCAGGCGATCCATGGTGACGCGGTGGCCGCCGACGTTGATGCCACCGAGCAGTGCGACGTAGCGAGGCATGCCTGACATGCTCGCGCGGTCGAGCCGAGTTCGGGACCAAAGCCCCGTGGAGGATCCGGTCCGCCAGGCGTACCGTGCGATCAGAGGCCAGGTGCGGGTTTGCCCTGGTCGGAAAGGGTCTGCTCATGTCGTACTCGCATGCCGTCGTCTGGATCGATCATCAGCACGCCACGGTCATCGACTTCACGTTCGACGACCAGCACGTCGTGGCGGTGGAACGCGAAGGGGGTCAGCGCAAGCTGCATCGCAAGTCGGGTTTCCCGGGTTCCGGGAAGGCCGCCACGGATCATCACTTCTACGACGAGGTGGCGACTGCACTCGGCAACGCGAGCGAGGTGCTGATCGTCGGCCCGGGCAACGCCAAGGTGGAGCTGCATCACGACCTGCAGGTACGGCACGCGGCGCTCGCCAAGCGCGTCGTCGGCGTCGAGTCTGTCGATCACCCCAGCGACGGGGCCCTGCTGGCGCACGCCCGCAAGTACTTCAAGCGCTACGACGCCCTGCGCGGCGACGCCTGAACCCGCTGCCTCGGGCGAGGAATCGTCAATCGGGGCACTTTTGATGTGATTGAATCTCCGCCGTGCGGACGGCGGGGCGGAGTGTTGTTGTCGTGGTCGCGCTGCTGGTCGGGCTCGCCGGTTCCAGCGGTGCCGAGTCGAGTGACGAGGCTGTCGCCGGGGCGTCCGCCGTTCGGCTGCACGCGCCGCCGAAGCGGCTGACGTTCGGGTTCGTGGGCGACGTGCACACGTTGCGCGCCGTCAATGGCTCGGCCCTCCAGCCCGACGGCAGCTTCGACTACGCACCTCTGTTCGCTGAGGTCGCCCCGCAGCTGAGCTGGTTCGACACGTCCATGTGCCACATGGAGGCGCCCATCGCCCCTCCCGGCACGGAGGTGATCGTGGAGGCACCGCAGTTGTCCGCCGCGCCGTCGATCGCCCCGGCACTGGCCGGCGCCGGCTTCGACCGGTGCTCCACGGCCTCGAACCACTCGCTCGATCGCGGCGCGGCGGGCATCGACGCCACGCTGAACGCATTCGACGCCGCCGGGCTGGGGCACTCGGGCACGGCGCGGTCCGCGGCCGAGGCGCAGTCCGTGACCTTCGAGGTGCGCGGCGTGGAGGTGGCGCACCTGTCGTACTCGTTCAGCTTCAGCGGCATCCCGCTGCCCGCCGGCCAGCCCTGGCGGGCGAACATGATCGACACCACTGCGATCGTCGCTGCGGCCCGGGCCGCGAGGGCCGCGGGCGCCCAGGTCGTGGTGCTCAGCCTGCACTGGGGAGTCGATGCCCAGTCGGCAGTCACGTCCTATCAGCGCGCGGTGGCCGAGGCAGTCACCGCCAGTGGCCAGATCGACTTGATCGTGGGCCATCACGCGCATGTGCTGCAGCCGATCTCGCAGGTCAACGGTGTGTGGGTGATCTGGGGCCTGGGCAACTTCGTCAGCGACCTGCCCACCCGCGAGTTCTGGCCGGCATCGTCGCAGGATTCGGTGATCGCGGGTGTGGAGATGATGGTGCACGCCGACGGCCGGGTGGAGGTGCGGCCGCCCACCGTGTACCCCATCTGGTGCGACAAGCAGCACGGCCACGTCGCCCGCCTCACCAGCACGGCCGACGACACGTCGATCGCTCTCTCGTCCACCATTCGCTCTGCCATGCGCCAATCCGAGGCCCGAACCAGGGCACTGCTGGGTCCGTTCTTCGCCGTCGACGCATGACAGGCTGGTTCCGTGCGGTACCAACGTGTGGTCGACGTGTCGCTGCAAGTTGCCGGCACGCCCAAGCGCTCTGAGAAGACCGCGATCATCGCGGGTTTGTTGCGCGCGGCCGAGCCGGCCGAGGTGCCTGTGGTGGTGGCGTTGCTGGTGGGGGCGCCGCGCCAGGGACGCATGGGCGTCGGTTGGGCGACGCTGCGCGACACGCGGGTGGCGCCTGCAACCGAGGCGACGGTGTCCCTCGACGAGCTGGACGACCAGCTCACCCGGCTGGCTGCAGTCGCCGGCCAGGGCTCGCAGCGCGAACGCGAGCAGCGGCTGGTGCACCTGATGGGCCGGCTGACTGCCGACGAGCAGCACCACCTGGTGCGGCTGTTCGGTGGCGAGATGCGCCAGGGTGCCACCGACGGGGTGGTGGCGGATGCCGCCGCGAGGGCGGCGGGCGTGCCCGTCGCGGCCCTACGCCGGGCGGCGATGCTTCTGGGCGATCTGGGTGTCGCCGCTGCACGAGCCCTGGCCGGCCAGCCGCTCGACGTGGGCCTGACGCCGCTGATCGGTGTGCAGCCGATGCTGGCCAGCACGTCGGCGACCGTCGCCGAGGCGCTGCAGGCCACCGGCCCGGCGAGCGTGGAGTGGAAGCTCGACGGCGCCCGCGTGCAGGTGCACCGCCGCGGCGACGAGCTGCGGGTGTACACCCGCACCCTGCACGAGATCTCCGCCCGGGTGCCCGCGGTGGTGCAGGCCGCGCTGCAGATCCCGCACGACGAGTTCGTGTTGGACGGCGAGTCGCTGGGCCTCGACGCTGATGGCAACCCGCTGAAGTTCCAGGACTCGATGAGCGCCAGCAGCTCATTGCGCCCGTTCTTCTTCGATCTGTTGCAGTTGGGCGGCCGGTCGCTGATCGATCTGCCGCTGCACGCTCGCAAGGCGGCGCTGGCGGATGCCGTGCCGGCTTCGCTGCTGCTGCCGACGATCGACACCGCCGACGCCGACGAGGCCGACCGGTTCTCTGCCCAGGCGATCGCCGCCGGCCACGAGGGCGTGATGGTGAAAGCGCTCGATTCGCCGTACCAGGCGGGCCGGCGCGGGGCGACGTGGCGCAAGGTGAAGCCCGTGCACACGCTGGACCTCGTGGTGCTCGCCGCGGAGTGGGGCCACGGCCGCAGGCGCGGTTGGCTGTCGAACCTGCACCTCGGCGCGCGCTGCGACGGCGGCGGCTTCGTGATGGTGGGCAAGACGTTCAAGGGGCTCACCGACGAGCTGTTGCGCTGGCAGACGGCCGAGTTGCAGGCAAGGGCGCTCGGCCCCGCGGAAGGCGGGCTGGTGCAGCACGTGCGGCCGGAGCTGGTGGTGGAGATCGCTCTCGACGGTGTGCAGCGCAGCACGCGCTACCCGGGTGGAGTGGCGCTGCGCTTCGCGCGCGTGCGCCGATACCGGCCCGACAAGACGCCGGCGGAGGCCGACACGATCGAGCGCGTGCAGGCGATGCTCTCACCGCACGCCCCGGCCGGGTAGGGTCGCGGCCGTCATGGCAACGCTGCGGTTCAGCTTCGGCACCATGGGCTCTGGAAAGAGCACGATGGCCCTCCAGATCCACCACAACCTCGCCAGCCGCGAGTTGTACGGGCTATTGCTGACCACGCTCGACCGCGAGGGGGCGCAGGTCACCAGCCGGCTGGGTGTGGCCGCGCAGGCGATCGAGGTGGTGGCGGATCTCGACATCTACAAGCTGGCGCTCGACCACTGGCCCATCCACTACCTGGTGTGCGACGAGGCCCAGTTCTACACGGCCGAGCAGTGCGACCAGCTGGGCCGCGCGGTCGACGACCTGGGCATCGACGTGTTCGCGTTCGGCCTGATCACCGACTTCCGCGGCGAGCTGTTCGAGGGCACCAAGCGGCTGCTGGAGATCGCCGACGAACGCGTACCGATGCAGGTGGAGGCGCGCTGCTGGTGCGGCGCCCGGGCCACCCACAACGCCCGCGTGGTGAACGGCCAGATCGTGTACACCGGCGAGACCGTGGTGGTCGGCGACACCGGTGAGAGCGTCGACCAGCCTCTGTTCGGCGACATGGTGCGGTACGAGCTGCTGTGCCGCTCGCACTACCGCGCGGGCGACCTGGGCGACTGACGCCGCCGGCGCACGCGGCCCGGCCTGCCGTTCGGTCGCCGGAGTTGTCGTACGGTCGCCGGAGGTTGTCGTTCGGTCGCCGGAGGTTGAGGTTCAGTCGTCAGGTGTGCCGAAGCGGCCGCGCTCGAAGTCGCTGAACGCCTGGCGCAGCTCGCCCTCGGTGTTCATCACGAACGGCCCGTACCGGGCCACCGGCTCGCCGATCGGTTGCCCGGTGAGCACGATCACCTCGCTGGACGGAGCCACCCCGCGCACGGTCAGTTCGGTGCCTTCCACGACCGCCAGGATGCCCTCGTCCACCTGTGTGTTGCCGATCCGGAACGCACCCGTCAGGGGGTAGGCCAGCACCACATGACCAGCTGGCAGTTCGGTGGTGACCTCGGCCCCAGCGGCCAGGGAGACATGCGCGTACGAGATGGGTGTACGGGTGCTACCCGGACCGGCGAGACCGAACAACCGCCCGGCGATCACCCGCACCGACGAACCATCCTGGTCGCGGCGGGCATTGGCCTCGGCGCGCAGGTCTTGATAGGCGGGTGCGCTCATCTTCTCCGCCGCCGGCAGGTTCACCCACAGCTGCAGGCCGTGCATGCGGCCGCCCGCCGCCTGCGCGGCCTGCGACGGCCCTTCCTTGTGCAGCACGCCCGAGCCGGCCGTCATCCACTGGGTGTCGCCGGCGTTCAGGAAGCCGTGGTTGCCCAGCGAGTCGCGGTGCTCCACCTCGCCCTCCAGCAGGTAGGTGACGGTTTCGAAGCCGCGATGCGGGTGCCACGGGGTGCCCACGCCCTCGCCCGCAGCGAACTCCATCGGCCCCATGTGGTCGAACAGAAGGAATGGATCGAGATGCGACAGCATGGTGGTCGGGAAGGGGCGGCGGACGACGAAACCGTCGCCCTCCACGGCCCGCTGGGCCCTGATCAGCCGCGAGACGGTGGCGGTATCCGTGTCGATGTCAGTCATCGTGGGGTTCCTTCGATCTGTCCAGTAGTTGCTCGTTCAACAGTTGAGCAGTATCAACTATTCCGCTGGTGCAGTCGGCCCTGCGCGCCCACCACCATCTCGGCGGGTGCGTTGCGCTCCCACAACACGGCGCCCAGACACGCCGTCACCACCCACAGCGCCGCCACCACGGTGCACCAGGTCATCAAGGTCATCGCCGCACCGATCGGGCCGAAGCCCTCCCAGCCACCCAGCAGCATGGGCAGCAGCACGCGGGTGATCACCCTGATGAGGGCTGCGTCCAGCACCACGCCCGCCAGGCCGCACCATGCCAGGTGCTTCCACCCGGTGGCGCCGTCGCGCACCAGGATGGCAGGGGTGGCGAACCACAGCACGAACGACGGCACCAGCCCGGCCAGGTTCTGCAGCACGTCGGTGAGGTTGCGCACATGGCCGACGCTGAGCGCCAGGGTGGCCCCCTGCGCCGACAGGAACAGCAGGAACCACACCGCGCCACGCCACACCTCGGTGAGGAACGGGAAGCGCTCGCGCCGCCACGCGCGGGCGAACACCTTCGCCACCTGCGACGACATCGGGATGCCCCACACCAGGAAGCTGGCCAGGCCGACGACGGTCCAGGTGCTCCTCAGGCTGGCCCCGGTGCCGAACAGGCCGCGCACCTGGGTGGCGCCGGCGCCCTGCAGCTCCAGCTGGCGGATGAGCAGGTCGCCGAAGCTGAGCGAGGAACTGAAGTTGCTGGCCCACCCGAAGCCGATGAGGATCAGCGGGATCACGGTGGTGAACAGCTCCAGGGCCAGCAGGCCACCGAGGTCGAGCCCTTCGATCTCGAAGAAGCGACGGGTGGTGGACAGCGGCACGCCGAGACTGCGCGACGCCTCCAGCTGCTCGACCCGGGTGGCGAGCGATTCCTTCAACGCCTCGATCGGGCCCTCGGCCGCAGGCCTGCTCGGTTCCGGCGGCTCAGCGCTCATCTCTCGATCCTAGGAGCCAAGCCGCAATCGCCTGGCGCGAGCGCGCCGCCAGGTCCTAGCATGGTCGCAACCGTTCGGGCCAGCGTCGTCCCGTGCGCCACCAGCCGTTCAACCGACTTCGTGGAGCAGAACTCGATGCATCCCAATTTTCCCGCGGGTCTGCCCGCGCCCACCGGCCTGTACGACCCCCGGTTCGAACACGACGCCTGCGGTGTCTCGTTCGTGGCCAACATCAAGGGCGTTGCCAGCCGGTCGATCGTCGCCATGGGCATCGGCGCGCTCTGCAACATGGAGCACCGCGGCGCCACCGGCGCCGAGGCCGACTCCGGCGACGGCGCAGGCATCCTCATCCAGGTGCCCGACGCGTTCCTGCGCGCAGTGGCGCCGTTCGCCCTGCCCCCCGTTGGCGCCTACGCAGTAGGCCTCGCGTTCCTGCCGGCAGATGCCACCGACATGGAGAAGGCACAATCCGCCATCGAAGGCATCGTGGCCGAAGAGGGCCTGGCCGTGCTGGGCTGGCGCGCCGTGCCCATCAGCCCCGACTGCCTGGGCATCACCGCCCGCTCGGTGATGCCGTCGTTCCAGCAGCTGTTCGTCGGCGACCCGGCCGGCGCCACCGGCATCGCCCTCGACCGCAAGCTGTTCGTCGTGCGCAAGCGTGTCGAGCACGAGCTGCCGGCCGAGCACCGCACGTACTTCCCGTCGCTGGGCAGCCGCACGCTCATCTACAAGGGCATGTTCACCACGCCCCAGCTGGCCGACTTCTTCCCCGACCTCTCCGACGAGCGGGTCGAGTCGGCGCTGGCGCTGGTGCACAGCCGCTTCAGCACCAACACGTTCCCCAGCTGGCCGCTGGCCCACCCGTACCGCTACATCGCGCACAACGGCGAGATCAACACGGTGCAGGGCAACCGCAACTGGATGCGCACACGCGAGAGCCTGTTGGAGAGCGACCTGATCCCCGGGCTCGAGCGCGCCTTCCCGATCTGCACCACCGGCGGAAGCGACTCGGCCAGCTTCGACGAGGTGCTGGAACTGCTGCACCTCGGTGGCCGCAGCCTGCCCCACGCGATGTTGATGATGATCCCCGAGGCGTGGGAGAACCACGACACGATGGACGCGGAGAAGCGGGCCTTCTACCGCTTCCACGGCTCGCTGATGGAGCCGTGGGACGGGCCGGCCAGCGTGTGCTTCACCGACGGCACCGTCATCGGCGCCGTGCTCGACCGCAACGGCCTGCGGCCCAGCCGCTTCTGGGTCACCGACGACGACCTCGTCATCCTGGCCAGCGAGGTGGGCGTGATCGACGTGGAGCCTGCGAAGGTGGTGCGCAAGGGGCGTCTGCAACCGGGCCGCATGTTCCTGATCGACACGGCCCAGGGCCGCATCGTGGAGGATGACGAGATCAAGCGCGGCCTGGCCCAGGCGCAGCCGTACCAGCAGTGGCTGGACGACGGCTTGGTGCAGCTCGCCGAGCTGCCCGATCACGAGCACGTCGTGTTCAGCCACCAGAGCGTGCTGCGCCGGCAGCAGGTGTTCGGGTACACCCACGAAGAGCTGAAGATCATCATCGGGCCGATGGCCAAGACCGGCCTCGAGCCGATCGGCTCGATGGGCACCGACACCCCGATCGCTGTGCTCAGCGAACGCCCGCGGTTGCTGTTCGACTACTTCAGCCAGCTGTTCGCGCAGGTCACCAACCCGCCGCTCGACGCCATCCGCGAAGAGGTCGTCACTGCGGTGGGCTCCACCGTCGGCCCCGAGGCCAACCTGCTGGCGCCCGGCCCGGAGAGCTGTCGCCAACTGGTGCTGCCCTTCCCCGTCATCGACAACGACGAGCTGGCGAAGATCATCCACATCAACGACACCGGGGCGTACCCCGAGCTCGCGGCCGTGGAGATCAGCGGCCTGTTCCGCGTGGCCGGCGGAGGCCTGGCGTTGAAGCGTGCACTCGACGCCGTGCGCATGGAGGTGTCGAAGGCGATCACCGACGGCGCCCGCATCATCGTGCTGAGCGACCGCAACAGCGACGAGGTGTACGCACCCATTCCCAGCCTGCTGCTGACCGCAGCCGTGCACCACCACCTCATCCGCGAGAAGCAGCGCACCAAGGTCGGTCTGATCGTCGAGTGTGGCGACGCCCGCGAGGTGCACCACATGGCCCTGCTGGTCGGCTACGGCGCCGGCGCGATCAACCCGTACCTGGCGTTCGAGAGCATCGAGAGCATGGTCGCCCAAGACCTGCACGGCCTGGGTGGGATCGACCCGCACAAGGCCCAGAAGCAGTACATCAAGGCCGCCGGCAAGGGCGTGCTGAAGGTGATGAGCAAGATGGGCGTCAGCACCGTCGCCAGCTACACCGGCGCCCAGATCTTCGAGGCGATCGGCCTCGGCAAAGACCTGGTCGACGAGTACTTCACCGGCACGGTCAGCCGTCTCGGTGGTGTCGGCCTCGACGAACTCGCCGCAGAGGTTGCGGCGCGGCACACCGCCGCCCACCCGCGCCGGCCGGAAGAGCGCGCCCACCGCCGGCTGGAGCTGGGTGGCGAGTACCAATGGCGCCGCGAGGGCGACATCCACCTGTTCAACCCGGAGACCGTCTACAAGCTGCAGCACGGCACGCGCAGCAAGCGCTACGACGTGTTCCAGCAGTACACCGGGCTGGTCGACGGCCTGTCGAAGCAGGCCGCCACCCTACGCGGCCTGTTCGAGTTCCGCAGCGACCGCCCGGCCGTGCCGCTCGACGAGGTGGAGCCGGTCAGCGAGATCGTCAAGCGGTTCAGCACCGGCGCGATGAGCTACGGCAGCATCAGCATGGAGGCTCACGAGACGCTGGCGATCGCGATGAACTCGATCGGCGCCAAGAGCAACACCGGCGAAGGCGGGGAAGACGCCGAACGCCTCTACGACCCGCAACGGCGCAGCTCGATCAAGCAGGTGGCCAGCGGCCGCTTCGGTGTCACCAGCGAGTACCTGGTGAACGCCGACGACCTGCAGATCAAGATGGCCCAGGGCGCCAAGCCCGGTGAAGGCGGCCAACTGCCCGGCCACAAGGTGTACCCGTGGGTCGCCAAGACCCGCCACAGCACCCCGGGCGTGGGCCTCATCAGCCCGCCTCCGCACCACGACATCTACTCGATCGAGGACCTCAAGCAGCTGATCCACGATCTGAAGAACTCGAACCCGGCGGCCCGCGTGCACGTCAAGCTGGTCAGCGAGGTCGGTGTCGGCACGGTCGCCGCCGGCGTCAGCAAGGCCAAGGCCGATGTCGTGCTGATCAGCGGCCACGACGGCGGTACCGGCGCCTCGCCGCTGACGTCGCTGAAGCACGCCGGCGCCCCGTGGGAGCTGGGCCTGGCCGAGACGCAGCAGACGCTGCTGCTCAACGGCCTGCGCGATCGAATCGTGGTGCAGGCCGACGGCCAGCTGAAGACCGGCCGCGACGTGGTCATCGCCGCGCTGCTGGGCGCCGAGGAGTTCGGCTTCGCCACCGCCCCGCTGGTGGTCAGCGGCTGCATCATGATGCGCGTCTGCCACCTCGACACCTGCCCGGTGGGTGTGGCCACGCAGAACCCCGAGCTGCGCAAGCGGTTCAGCGGCAAGCCCGAGTTCGTGGTCACGTTCATGGAGTACATCGCCGAGGAGGTGCGCGAGCACATGGCCCGCCTGGGCTTCCGCACGATGGAGGACATGGTCGGCCACGTGGAGGTGCTCGACACCCGCGTCGCAATCGACCACTGGAAGCTGAAGGGCCTCGACATCAGCCCGATCCTGGCGGTGCCGCAGAACCCTTACGCGCAGACGATGCACCAGTCCGTCACGCAAGACCACGGCCTCGCCGAAGCACTCGACCAATACCTGCTGCAGGCGTGTGCGCCGGCCATCGAGCGCGGCGAGGCGGTGACGCTCGACCTCACCATCCGCAACGTGAACCGCACCGTCGGCACGATGCTCGGCTCGGCCATCACCAAGGCCCACGGCGGAGCCGGGTTGCCCGACGGCACGATCCAGCTGAACTTCCGCGGTTCGGCGGGTCAGAGCTTCGGTGCCTTCGTGCCCGCCGGTGTCACCATGACATTGGAGGGCGATGCCAACGACTACGTCGGCAAGGGCTTGTCCGGTGGGCGAGTGGTGGTGCGGCCCGACCGCGACGCCACGTTCACCGCCGAGGACAACATCATCGCCGGCAACGTCATCGGCTACGGCGCCACCAGCGGCGAGATCTACCTGCGCGGTGTCGTCGGCGAGCGCTTCTGCGTGCGCAACTCCGGCGCCACGGCAGTGGTGGAGGGCGTGGGCGACCACGGCTGCGAGTACATGACCGGCGGGCGAGTGGTGGTGCTGGGCACCACGGGCCGCAACTTCGGTGCGGGCATGAGCGGCGGCATCGCCTACGTGTACGACCCGCTCGACATGTTCGCAGCGAAGCTGAACCGCGAGATGGTGCAACTGCAACAACTGGGCGACGACGA
>JAUSLQ010000070.1 GCA_030645675.1 Actinomycetota bacterium
CAAGCACTTCTTCGACACGTTCCCGCAGCTGGAGGGCGTGAAGTTCACCCACACCTGGGGCGGCGTGATCGACACGTGCAGCCGGTTCTGCGTGTTCTGGGGCCGTGGCATGCAGGGCCGAGTCGCGTACTCGGTGGGCTACACCGGGCTCGGCGTGGCCAGCACCCGCTTCGGCGCCGAGGTGATGCTCGACATGCTGGATGGCAAGCGCAGCAAGGCCACCGAGACCGAGTTCGTGAAGAGCAAGCCGTTGCCGTTCCCGCCCGAGCCGTTCCGTTTCATCGGCATCCAGGCCACCCGCTACTCACTGGACCGCGAAGACAAGACCGGCAAGCGCAACGTATGGCTGCGCGGCCTCGACCGCTTCGGCCTCGGCTTCGACAGCTGACCCGACGGGGTCCTCACTCGGTCGGCTGGTTCACTGCCGATCGGCGGTCGGGGTCCTTGGATCTGGGGCTGATCTGTTCCACTCCGTTTCCGGGGCTGGATAGTCCCGGAAACGGACACGACCCAGCCCCGGATCTCGAGCATCGGCGAAGGGGCTGACGTCCTCACCCGGCCGGCGGGCGTTGCAGGACGACGATGCTGCGCGGGGGCACCACGACCTGATCGGCCACCGGCAGCACAGCTTGCACCCCGTCAAGTGGCGCATCGGGGAGCGTCGCAGCCGGCGCCGTCTCGAGCGCCACGATCCACTCGCCTGGCTCGTGCACGCCGAAGGTCAGCGGTTGCCACCACGCGTTGACCATCACGTAGAGGTCGCCCGCGCACCAGGCCAGCGAGCGCGACTCGAAGCCCTCGTCGACGTCGGGCCCCACACCGTGGAACCGGAAGTCGTGCGGCGGGTGAGCGCGGCGCAAAGCGCTCAGCGCGGCCACGAAGTCGGTGAGCTCGCTCCACTCCTGCGCCCGCTGCCAGTCCACCCACGTCAGCGGGCTGTCGATGTCGTAGGGGTTGGCGTGGCCCTCCTGGGTACGGCCGAACTCGTCGCCCATCACCCACATCGGCGTGCCGGCCGACAGCAGCAGCAGGGTGAAGAAGTTCTTCAGCTGCTGCATGCGCAGCGCCGGCCCGCAGTCCCACGAACGATGCCGGTCGTCCGTGATTGCCGTCAGGTCGTGCATGGTCAGCCCGTCGTGCGCGCTGACGAAGTTCAGGCTGGTGGCCGCGCCGTCGGCGAACAGGTCGGGGCTGCCCTGCACCCGCTGGCAGATGGCGTGCACCAGGCCCGACTCGCCACGCAGGAAGCCGCGCACGTCGTCGCGGAAGCGATCGTTCCACTGCAACCAGCCGGCCGGCCACACCGGCGAGCCCACCTCATAGCTGCCCATGTCCCACGGCTCGGCGATCAGCGCAACGCCACGGCCGCGGCCCCACTCGTCGATCTGGCGTACCAACTCGCCACCGTCGCGCGTCAGCAGCGAGGCCAGGTCGAAACGGAAGCCGTCGACGCCCAGGTCCGCGTAGCGGTCGAGCGCCTCCAGCACCAGCCGCCGCACGTTCGGGTCGGCCGGGTTGATGTCGTTGCCGCAGCCGCTGTCGTTCGTGTAGCGGCCGTTCGCATCGCGCCGGTACGCGTTCGCATCGTCCAGGCCCCGCAGCGAGTGCGTGGGCAGCGACGGGTCGCCTTCTCCGGTGTGGTTGAACACCACGTCGATCCACACGTGCATGCCCCGCTCGTGGGCGGCGGTCACCAGGTCGGCCAGCTCCTCGGCGGCGCGGTCGGGTTCCGACGCGTAGGCACGGTGCACCGCGCCCCACACCATCGGCATGTACCCCCAGTAGTTGTCGGTGCGGTCGAACGGGTGCACCGGCATCAGCTCCAGCACGTTGGCACCGGTAGCCGCGATGCGGTCGAGGTGCTGGATGCAACCACGGAACGTGCGGCCCAGACCGCGCACGTGCAGCTCGTACACCACCGGCGGCGAGGCCAGCGGCGCCCCCTGCGGATGGCGGGGCCACGGCTCGCGCACCACGCTGCGCGAACCCTCGGCGGTCATCACCACGTCGCGGCAGTTCGGGTCCAGCAGCGGCGGGCCGTCGTCGACCACCACCGAGTAGTGATCGCCGACCTCCACTACGAACTCGGCCACCCAGTCGCCGCGGCCGGCCAGCTCGCGCCGCGCCGCGATGGGCGTGACCTTGATGGGGGTACGCCGCGTGCGCACCACCACCCGCACCGAGCCGGCGGCCGGGGCATGCACGTGGATGCGGCGCAGCGCGCGGACGGCGGAAGTGACTCGATCCATGGGATACCAGCCTGCCATCTCGATCGCTGCGCCCCTACCGCCTCTAAGGTTCTTGTGATGGCAACCCAGCCCGACTCCCCCAGCGACGTCTCCAACGCGCTCAGCCTCCACGGCTACATCCCCGACGACGGCCTGGCCACGTCGGTGTTCCTCGCGATGACGCTGCGCCGGCCGCTGCTGTTGGAAGGCGAGGCCGGCGTTGGCAAGACCGAGGTGGCCAAGGTGCTCAGCCGCTGGACGGGTGGCGAGCTGATCCGCCTGCAGTGCTACGAAGGCATCGACGTGTCGCAGGCGGTGTACGACTGGGACTACAGCCGCCAGCTGCTGCACCTGCGCGCCGCCGAGGCAACCGGCGAGTCGCTGGGCCTCACCACCACCGCACTCGAGCAACAGCTGTACAACGAGCGCTTCCTTCTGAAGCGGGCGCTGATGCAGGCGATCGACCATGTCGGCGAGATCCCGCCGGTGCTGCTGATCGACGAGATCGATCGCGCCGACGACGAGTTCGAGGCGTACCTGCTGGAGGTGCTGAGCGACTACCAGATCACGGTGCCCGAGATCGGCCGGTTCACCGCGGTGCGCCCGCCGCTGGTCATCCTCACCTCCAACCGCACCCGCGACGTGCACGACGCGCTGAAGCGGCGCTGCCTGTACCACTGGGTCGAACACCCCGACTTCGAGCGCGAGGTGCGCATCGTGCGCATGCGCGTGCCGCAGGCGCTCGAGCGCCTGGCTCGCCAGGTTGCCGGCGCGGTGGAGACGCTGCGCACCCTGAACCTGTACAAGCCCCCGGGCGTCGCCGAGACCATCGACTGGGCGCAGGCACTGGCCGCGCTGGGCCGCCAAGAGCTCGACGAAGCGACGGTGGAGGCCACGCTGGGCGCGGTGCTGAAGTATCGCGAAGACCAGGACCGCACCCGCCAGCACGGCATCGCCGATCTGGTCAAGCAGGCGTTCGAGCGCGGCTTCCAGCCGTCGTGAGCACCGGCGCGACGTGAGCGACCTGATGGCCGGCACCGCGCCGGGGGACACCACCCCGGCCGAGAGGATGGCGGTCACGTTCACCCGCGTGCTGCGCGGCGCCGGGCTGCGGGTGCCGCTGGGCAGCGCGATCGCGTTCGTCGACGCGTTGGGCAAGGTGGGCATCGACCAACGCGAGTCGGTGTACTGGGCGGGGCGCGCCACTCTGGTGCGCCGACCCGAAGACATCCAGCTGTTCGACCGCTCGTTCGCCGCCTTCTGGCTGGGTGCCGGCGACCGCTCGGTGTCCGCCCCCGCCGAGGAACTGCACATCACGCTCGCGGTCGACGACGACAGCGACGACAGCGACGACAGCGACGACGATGCAGGTGAGGCCAACGACGACCCCACGATCACGCTGCGCTTCAGCGCCACCGAGGTGCTGCGCCACAAGGACTTCGCGCAGTACAACGACGACGAACTGCGGATGGCGCAAGAGCTGATGACACAGCTGCGGTTCGTCGGGCCACCGCGCCGTTCGTTCCGCCAGCACAGCTCGCCCCACGGCCGCCGCCCCGACCTGGCCGCGACGGTGCGGGCGTCGTTGCGCGCCGGCGGCGAGCCCATCCGCCGCCGGTGGCGCGAGCCCGGGCAGCGCATGCGCCGATTGGTGCTGCTGCTCGACATCTCGGGCTCGATGGAGCCGTACGCGCGGGCGATGCTGCGGTTCGTGCACGCTGCCGTTTCCGGCCGCCAGCGGGTGGAGGCATTCGCGATCGGCACCCGCCTGACGCGCATGACCAAGGAGCTGCACAGCCGCGACCCCGACACGGCGCTCGCGGCGGCCAGCATGCGCGTGCACGACTGGAGCGGCGGCACCCGCCTGGGCGACTGCCTGCGCACGTTCAACGACCAGTGGGGCGTGCGCGGCATGGCCCGTGGGGCGATCGTGGTGATCCTCAGCGACGGCTGGGACCGCGGCGACCCGATGGTGCTGGCCGACCAGATGCAGCGACTGCAGCGCGTGTGCTACCAGACCGTGTGGGTCAACCCGCTGAAGGTCACCCCCGGCTACGCACCCCTGGCTCGCGGGATGGCGGCCGCGCTCCCGTTCGTCGACGACTTCGTCGAGGGGCATAGCCTGGCAGCGATGCAGCAACTCGCCGCGGTCATCGCCGGCGCACCGCTGCGCCGAGAGACCCGATGAGCCAGATCCGATGAAGGAGATCCGATGAAGGAGCTGCTCGACGACATCGACCGCTGGCGGGCCACCGGCTCGCGAGTGGTCATCGCTCGCGTGGTCGACATCGAAGGCTCCGGGCCGCGCCAGCCGGGGGCGGCGATGGCCGTCAACGAGCTTGGTGAGGTCGCCGGCAGCGTCAGCGGCGGGTGCGTGGAGGGCGCCGTCGTGTCGGAGGCACTGGCCATCCTGGCGGGCGAGGCGCCGGCACGCATCGTCACCTTCGGCTACAGCGACGACGAAGCGTTCGCGGTCGGGCTGACGTGCGGCGGCATCATCCGGCTGTTCATCGAACCGTTGGACTGGTGAAAGGCCGATGGTGAGAGGTCGATGGTGAGGGGTCGATGGTGAGAGGTCGATGGTGAGCGACATGTACGAGCGGCTGCGCGAGCGCATTCGCGGCGAGCAACCGGTGGCGCTGGTCACCGTCATCGACGGCCCCGGCGTCGGACACAAGCTGCTGGTCGCGCCTGGCAGCGAGGCCCTGGGCTCACTGGGCAGCCCCGAGCTCGACCGCATCGCCGCCCGCGACGCACTGGGCGAGCTGGAAGCCGGGCGCAGCGGCATCCGCCACTACGGGCCGAACGGCGAGACCACCCCGGAAGATCTGGTGGGCACGCCCATCGTCAGTGCCTTCATCGAGAGCTGGGCGCCGCCACCGCAGATGTGGATCTTCGGCG
>JAUSLQ010000092.1 GCA_030645675.1 Actinomycetota bacterium
GGCGCCAACGCCGGCCTGCTGCGCGCATGCGCGGCAAAGGGCGTGAAGGCGGCCTTCCACACCAGCGCCGGCTACGGCGAGGCCGGCGAGGCCGGTCGGGTGGCCGAGGCCGAGCTGGTGGCGCTGGCCGACGAGCTGGGCATCCTGTTGGCCGGCCCCAACGGGCAGGGCGTGGTGAGCACCCCCGCCCACCTGTGCGCGCAGATCGTCGCCCCGTACCCGCCGGCCGGGCGCATCGGTGTGGCGAGCCAGAGTGGCAACTTCGTCAGCAGCTTCCTGAACTACTCGCGCCAGACCGGTGTGGGCATCAGCCGCGCTGTCTCGGCCGGCAACGCCGCCGCAGTCACCCCTGCCGACTATCTCGACTGGTACGCCACCGACCCGGCCACCGCCGTCTCGCTGGCCTACGTGGAGGGCATCGTCGACGGCCGCTCGCTGCTGGAGCGCTTCGCCTCGGTGGCGGCACGCAAGCCGCTGGTGGTGGTGAAGGGTGGCGCAACGGAAGGCGGCGCCGCGGCCGCTGCCAGCCACACCGGCGCGCTCGCGGCGAACGACAAGGTGTTCGACGGCGCGTGCCGGCAGGGCGGTGTGACGCGTGCGGCCACGGTGGAGGAAGCGTTCGAGGCCGCGGCCACGTTCGCCACCCAGCCGCTGCCGAAGGGGCCGAACACGATCGTGCTCACCACCGCCGGCGGGTGGGGTGTCGTCACCAGCGACGCCATCGTGCGCGATGGCCGCCTGCGGCTGATGCATCTGCCCGACGACCTCAAGGCCCAGATCGACACCAAGCTGCCGCCGCGCTGGAGCCGCAACAACCCGGTCGACTGCGCGGGCGGCGAGACCCGCGACACCATCCCGGAGGTGATGGAGATGATCGCCGCCCACCCCGACGTGCACGCGATCGTCTACATCGGGTTGGGCATCCAGAGCAACCAGGGCCGCCTGATGCGAGAGGGGCGTTTCTATCCGGACCACGGCCTGGAGCGCATCGTCGCCTACCACGAGCGGCAGGACGAACGTTTCGCCGAGGCCGCCCACGAGCTGTCAGTCCGCTACGGCAAGCCGATCCTCACCGCCACCGAACTGGCTGTCGCCGACCCCGACAATGCCGGCCCGCGGGCGGTGCGCGCCACTGGCCGCCTGTGCTATGCCAGCGGCAACCGAGCCGTCACTGCGTTGGGCCACCTGTGGCAGTACGCGCAGTACCGGCAGCGGCGAGGGATGGACTGAATGGCGGGCCGTCGCCCCAACCCGTACCCCGGCCTCCTGGCGATCGCACTGGTCCCCGCACTCGCGCTGGGCGGCTGCTGGCGCTTCGCCGAAGGACGTCGCCCCGCCGCCATCGTCACCACCATCGTCACCACCAACGGCACGACCAACGCCACGACGAACGGCACGACCAACGGCACGGGCGGGACGGCAAGTACCGGCGACACGACTGCCTCCACAGTGCCGGCCGACCTCGCGGCTCCGCTGCTGTCGGTGCGCCGCTCGCCCGGAGTGCTGGCCCGCGACGTGAACGCGGCCGCGTTCGTCGACGCCTTGCAGCCCTTCCTCGCCACGCTCGACGAGTCGATGTGCTTCGCCCTCTCGATCGACGGCGAACCGGTGGCAGCGGTGCACGAGACCACAGCCCTGCGCCCGGCCAGCAACGTGAAGCTGCTCACCGCCTCCGTGGCGCTGGAGGTGCTGGGCGCGGAGTTCGTGTACACCACGACGGTCACCGGCAGGATGGGCGACGGGGGAGTGGTGGCCGGGAACCTCGCACTGGTCGGTGGTGGCGACCCGTTGCTCAGCAACTCGTGGTGGAACGGCCCGAACGCGAAGTACCCGCCGTTCAACGTCACCTCCATCGAGGCCCTTGCCGACCAGGTGAAGGCCGCCGGTGTCACCGCAGTGACCGGCTCGGTGGTAGGTGACCCGTCGCGCTACGACGACGAGTGGTACGCCCCGAGCTGGACCGACGACGTGCGCTTCTCGGAGGGCGGGCCGGTCAGCGGCTTGCTGCTGAACGACTCTCGAGAAGCGCTCGACCGGTCGTCGAACGACCCTGCCGTGGGAGCCGCGACCGTGTTCACGCAACTGTTGCAAGAGCGTGGCATCACCGTCGGCGGTGCACCCACGAAGGGTGCCGCGGTCGCCGGCGAGCCCACGATCGCGTCGATCGATTCCCAGCCCCTGCCGGCGATCCTGCAAGAGATGCTGACTACCAGCGACAACAACACCGCCGAGATGGTGGTGAAGGAGATGGGCCTTGTCGCCGGCGGTGCGGCCACCCGCGAAGCCGGACTGGAAGTGGTGCTGCGCACCCTGCAGTCGTGGGGCATCCCGATGGACGGCGTCGCGCTGGTCGACGGGTCGGGCCTGTCGGACGACAACCGGCTGACGTGCAACGCGTTGCTGGCGGTGCTGCAGCACGGCGCCGCCGACGACCCGATCGGCAACGGGCTGCCCGTGGGCGGCCAGGCCGGTGGCACGCTGAGCGATGCGTTCGAGCAGGGCACGCCGCTGTCGGGTGTGGTGCGAGCCAAGACCGGCACGCTGTACAACTACTCCGACGGCACCGGCGGCAAGCCGGGCGCGAAGGCCCTGGCCGGCTACGTGCCCCTGGCAGGCGGCGGAGCGATCGAGTTCGCGATGCTGCTGAACGGTCCACAGATCTCCGAGCAGGTGGTCTACCGCCCGATCTGGGAGCAGTTCGCCGCGATCGTCGCGGCCTACCCCAGCGGGCCGGGCGCCGACCAGCTGGGGCCCGCCCGTTCCGTCGCGGCATCCGCTGGGTAAGGTCCAGACGATGGCCGCCTTGCCGATGTTCCCGCTGAGCAACGTGCTGCTGCCAGGCGCACTGCTGACCCTGCACGTGTTCGAGCCGCGCTACCGGGCGCTGGTGCGCGACTGCGTGGCCGCCGAGCAGCCGGAGTTCGGGGTCGTGCTGATCGACCGTGGCCGAGAGGTGGGCGGCGGCGACGTGCGCCGCAACATCGGCGTCGTGGCCCGCATGCTGCAGGTGGCAGAAACCCCCGACGGCCGCTTCGCCGTCATCGCCGGCGGCACCGACCGGCTGCGGGTCGGCGAATGGCTGCCCGATCAGCCGTACCCACGTGCCGACATCGAGCGCTGGTCCGATGAAGGCCTGGGGCCGGTCGTGCCCAGGGAGTTGATCGAGCTGGTGCACCAGCAGGTGCGCCGGGCGGCGGCGATGGCCACCGAGCTCGGCGACCGTGTGGCCGAGGGCGTTGCCGCGCTGGCCGATGAGCCGATGCTGGCCAGCTATCAGCTGGCCGAGATGGCTCCGCTCGGCCCGGCCGACCGCTACACGCTGCTCGCTGCCGAGCACCCACACGCTCGGCTGGCGCTGCTGGCGGAGATGATGCAGGAGGTGGACGCCGTTCTGCGCTTCCGCCTCGAGCGACCCTGACGGCCGAGCCGACGCTCGCACCAAGTGGGCGTTGCGGTCGCCGATTCGGAGGGGACGGTAGGGAACGCCCTGTCGGCGTGCTACACATATGGCGTGCCCGAGAAGGACCGCGAGATCAAGAAGGAAGCACCACAGGGCCAGGTCGGCCAGATGGTGCAGATGGTCAAGGACTACGCCCGTCAGGAGACGCTTGGCCCGCTGAAGGGTGCCGGTCGTTGGATCGGGCTCGGGCTGGCCGGAGCCATCTGCATCGGCCTGGCCACCGGGTTCCTCGCGCTGGGCCTGCTCCGCATGGTGCAAACCGAGTGGCCGGGCACGTTCCACGGTCGCTGGGCCAACCTCGCCCCGTACCTGTTCGGTCTGCTGCTGTGCATGCTGGTGCTCGGCCTTGCGGTCAAGCGCATCAACAAGCAGCCCCTCACCAAGGAGAAGCGCTGACCATGGCGCAGCCACGCATCACCCGTGAAGACCTCGAGAGCAAGTTCCGCGAAGCACAGGGCGGCTGGCAGGGCAAGCTGGAGGACAAGAAGCAGACCATCGTCAGCGCCATCGCCGTCGGCGGCGTGGTCCTGTTGATCATCTTCTTCCTGCTCGGCAAGCGCAGCGGCAAGAAGAAGACCACGTTCGTCGAGATTCGTCGGGTCTAGCGCATGGCACGCAAGCCGGGCCTGCTGTCGCCCACCGCCTTCCTTCGTCGCGGCGCGCTCTACAAAGGCGTGTTCGGTGGCCAGCGCGGCTGGATGGTGGTCGGCGCGTTCCTGTGGGGCCCGCGAATGCTGAAGCGCTTCCTCGGCAAGAACGAGGAAGTCATCGCCACCGAGAAGCTGGTGGCCGGGCAGTTCCTGCGCCTGGAAGCGGTGAAGCCGCCCACGCGCCGGCAGCGCAAGGCTGCGGAGCAACAGCAGAGGGCCGCGGAGCAACAGCAGAGGGCCGCCGAGCAGCAGCGCAAGGTGGCCAAGAAGGCAGCGAAGCGCTCTACCAAGCGCGCCGCATAGAGCGGCACCGAGCCGCATCGCGCGCCCGCCCCGGCACAATGGTGCGAATGAAGGTGCTCCTGCGCAACCCCCGTCGCGAACTCGAGATCGAAGGTCGTCGCAACGTGAACGCGTTGCTGGCCGAGCTCGGCATGCAGCGCGAGTCCCATCTCGTCATCCGCAACGGCACGCTGGTGCCCGGCGACGCCGAGCTGGCCGCCGACGACGTGGTGGAGATCCGTCCGGTCATCTCCGGTGGCTGCTGATGGTCGCCGTCGGCTCGAAGTGCCGCGTGTGCAAGGCCCCGGCAGTCATCGATCTGCCGCGCCACAACGCCCACTTCTGCCCCGAGCACTTCCTCGAGCTGTGCCGCCGGCAGGTGGTGAAGGCGATCGACAAGTTCGACATGCTGTCCAAGGACGACCGCATCCTCGTGGCCGTGTCGGGCGGCAAGGACAGCCTGGCTGTCTGGGACCTGCTGGTCGACCTCGGTTACCAGGCCGACGGGCTGTACATCGGGCTCGGCATCGGCGACTACAGCGAGACCTCGGCCGAGTACGCGCGGGCGTTCGCCGTCGAGCGCGGGCTGCACCTGGTGGAGGTGAAGCTGCGCGAGGACTACGGCTACGACGTGCCGACGGCGGCGAAGGCCACCAAGCGTGTGCCGTGCAGTGCCTGCGGTATCAGCAAGCGACACCTGTTCGACAAGGCGGCGATCGACGGTGGTTACACCGTGCTGGTCACCGGTCACAACCTCGACGACGAGGCGGCAGTGTTGTTCGGCAACACCCTGCGCTGGGACGTGGAGTACCTCGCTCGCCAGCTGCCCGTGCTGCCCGCCCGCAACGGCTTCCCGAAGAAGGTGAAGCCGCTCATCCGCCTCACCGAGCGCGAGATGGCGGCCTGGTGCATCGTGCGTGGCATCGACTACGTGGTCGACGAGTGCCCGATGGCGGAGGGCAACAAGCACCTGGCCTACAAGGCCGCTCTCAACGCCATCGAGCAGGAGTCGCCGGGCAGCAAGGCCGCGTTCTACCTGAACTTCCTCGACAACATGGCGCCGTTGCTGGCCGGCCGGTCGGCGGCAGCCACCGACGGGCTGAACGCGTGCAGCTCGTGCGGGTCGCCCACCACCGGCGACATGTGCGCGTTCTGCCGGTTGGGCGAGAAGGCGAGCGCCCACGAGCCGGTGCCGGTGGAAGTGCTACTCGGAAAGAGAAGAGGACGACGATGAACCGACCGCTCGCCTACGGCGACAAGGTGCTGCTGCTGGACAACAAGCAGCGCCGGTACCTGATCACGCTGACAGAGGCAGCCGAGTTCCACACCCACGCCGGCCTGGTACCGCACGCCGAGTTCGTCGGCCAGCCGGAGGGCATCGTGCTGAAGAGCACCAAGGGCGCCGCCTACACCGCGCTGCGCCCGACGCTGGAAGACTTCGTGCTGGAGATGCCGCGTGGCGCGCAGGTGATCTACCCTAAAGACCTCGGCCCGATCTGCATGCTGGCCGACATCGGCCCCGGCGTGCGGGTGCTGGAGAGCGGTGTCGGGTCCGGTGCCCTGAGCATGACGATGCTGCGCTACGGCGCCGAGATCGTCGGCTACGAGATCCGCGAAGACTTCCTCAACCGGGCACGCACCAACGTGCGCAGCTTCCTCGGCGAAGAGGCGCTGGACCGCTATCACCTACATCTCCGCGACTGCTACGAGGGCATCGACGAGCACGAGATCGACCGGGTCGTGCTGGATCTGCCGGAGCCGTGGCGGGTGGTGCCACACGCGATGACGTCGTTGCGCCGGGGCGGCATCCTCATCGCCTACACCCCGTCCATCACCCAGGCCGCGCAGACCCGCGAGGCGATGGCCAGCAGGGCGTGGAACGGCACCCGCACGCTGGAGGTGCTGCACCGTGGCTGGCACATCGAGGGCCAGGCGGTGCGACCCGACCACCGGATGGTGGCCCACACCGGCTTCTTGACGGTAGGTCGCTACATCGGCTGAGCGCCACGCGGCGCGGCCGTGGTGGCAGGCCACTCGCATGGCATCGAGACGCGCAAGAGGCGGCCCTCACGGGCCGCCTCTGCAAGTCAGGAATGTCAGTACGCGCTCAGGGCTCGATGAAGATGCACTCGCCGGGGCATTCCTCGGCGCTCTCGATGACTGCGTCGAGGCGGTTGTCGGGGATGTTGGCCATGCCGTCGGCCCCTTGCGGGAGCCCCTTGGCGGTCGCGTACACCTTGTCGCCCTCCTTGACGTAGGCGAGGCCATCGTCGAGCAGGGTGAAGACGTCGGGTGCGATTTCCTCGCACAGGCCATCGCCGGTGCACAGATCCTGGTCGATCCAGACCTTCATATCGTTTTGTCTCCTAAGTCCGAGGGTCAGACGCTGTTGAGCATACATGCCGACTCCGCTCACGACGAAGTTCATACCCAGAGAACACACGTGCCCACGCAGCGTGACGACGTGATAGTGCGATCGACTCATTTACGTGGAGACAGCGTGTTTTCCAACACTCTGTGTGGGGTCGATGACTAAGATCCCCATTGCAGGCAAAGGACATGCGTGCAGGCCCGGGCCTCGGGCGGCACGAAGCGGGCCGACTCCATCGCCTCGGCGAAGTCGGAACAAGAGCGGAGGGTATCATGAAGACACTGCGTGGTAGGGGATCACAACGAGCGCTCATGTTCGTCGGTGGCGTCTTGCTCACCATCGTGGGCGCGGTCGTCGGCCCCATCGGCACGGCAATGGCACACCACCCTGTGGTCAGCGCCTCCGTGGCGTGCGATGGCACGGTGAGCTACCAGGTGACGTCCTGGACACCGCCGGACGGCAACCCGGTGGCGCGCGAGAACCCGCAGGTCGACATCTACTACCAGCACAATGGTGAAGGCCCGCTGTACCCCGTGGCAACAGGCGCCTTCAACGCTGGTAACAGCTACACGATCACCGGCCAGTTCCAGTGGCCGGCAGGCGTCGACGTGATCTTCGTCCGTGCCTTTGCCAACGGGCAGTGGGGCACTGGCGAGGCCGGCGGCGCTGAGTGGTACGTGTTGCTGGGCCAGCCCGACCCGTGCCAGGAGACCACCACGACCGAGGCCGCCACCACCACGACCGAGGCCGCCACCACCACGACCGAGGCCGCCACCACCACGACCGAGGCCGCCACCACCACGACCGAGGCCGCCACCACGACCACCGAGGCCGCCACCACGACATCGCAGCCGCCGCTCGGTACCGATGAGGGAACCTCGACCACCACGACGCTGGTCGACTCCGACAGCCCGACGACCACCGTGCCGGGTCGTACCCTGCCCCGCACCGGTGGCACCAACAGCGGCTCGACGCTGCTGGTCGGAGCCGGTCTGGTGATGATCGGTGCGTCGTTCATCATGGGTGTTCGCCGGCGAGTTGCCTGACCGCTGGTAATGAGCTCACACCGTGCGGGGTGCCGATGATCGGCACCCCGCACGGTGTTAGGTTCCTGTCATGACCGATGGTGAGACCAACGAGTCGATGGCAGCGATGCAGGCGCAGCTTGCGATCCTCGACGAGGAGATCGCACAGCTCCGCCGGAAGCTGGCCGATGCCCCCAAGCGCCAACGTGCACTGGAGGAACGGCTGCTGGAGACGAAGGGGCAGCTGGCCCATGCGGTGTCGCAGAACGAGAAGCTGAGCTACACACTGCGCGAGGCCCGCGAGCACATCGCCGCCCTGCGCGACGAGGTGGAGAAGCTCACCCAGCCGCCGTCCGCCTACGGCGTGATCGTCGGCAAGAACGACGATGGCACGGTCGACGTGCTCACCAGCGGGCGCAAGATGCGGGTCAGCCTGCACCCCGACCTCGACCACGACGAAGTGCAGCGCGGCGCCGAAGTGGTGCTGAACGAGAGCTTCAACGTGGTGCACGCCCGGAACCCGGAGGTCACCGGTGAGGTGGTCACCATCAAGGAGCTGCTCGACGACGGTGTGCGGGCGCTGGTGGTCGGCCGCGCCGACGAGGAGCGGGTGTGCGAGCTGGCCGACGGGCTGCGCGGCACGCATCTGCGCAGCGGCGACACCATGCGCCTCGATCCGCGCAGCAACATGCTGCTGGAGAAGCTCCCTCGGCCGGAGGTCGAAGATCTGCTGCTGGAGGAGGTGCCCGACATCTCCTACGCCGACATCGGCGGGCTCGACGCCCAGATCGAGCAGATCGCCGACGCAGTCGAGCTGCCGTTCCTGTACAGCGATCTGTTCGCCGAGCATCAGCTGCCGGCCCCGAAGGGCATCCTGCTCTACGGCCCTCCCGGCTGTGGCAAGACCCTCATCGCCAAGGCGGTGGCCAACAGCCTGGCCAAGAAGGTGGCGGAGAAGACCGGCGGCGAGAAGGGCCGCAGCTACTTCATCAACATCAAGGGCCCCGAGCTGCTGAACAAGTACGTCGGCGAAACCGAACGGCAGATCCGGCTGGTGTTCCAGCGCGCCCGCGAAAAGAGCGAGGAAGGCTGGCCGGTCATCGTCTTCTTCGACGAGATGGACAGCATGTTCCGTACTCGCGGCAGCGGCATCAGCAGCGACATGGAGAGCACCATCGTGCCCCAGTTGCTTGCCGAGATCGACGGCGTGGAGGGCCTGCGCAACGTCATCGTCATCGGCGCCACCAACCGCGAAGACCTGATCGACCCGGCCATCCTGCGCCCGGGCCGGCTCG
>JAUSLQ010000085.1 GCA_030645675.1 Actinomycetota bacterium
TCAAGCAGGTCAAGCGTTCCGGGCGCGGGCTACGCAACCTCGAGAACTACCGGCTCCGAATCTTGCTCGCCGCCGGCTGCCCGAGACAGACTCACCCCGTCACAAGACACCGAGCCCGACCCAGGTTCATCGCGTAGAGCCGCTTTGCGTTGTTCAGCCGCTCACGCAACCGGGCCTTGATGGTCTCCGGCTTGCTGGTGTCGCGCGCAACGTACAGATCGTGGGCATCGAAGAACGAGAAGTCGATCTTCGTGTTCTCACGCCAGGCCTCCATCAATCGGTAGTTGTGGATGTCCTCGCTCGCGAAAGCGACATAGGTCTTGTTCCGATAGCTCATCAGTTGGGCGCCCCTCTCGTGCCTTTGCCCCCAGGGTATGGCAACTGACGTTGCGACACGGCGACTTGGTGGCCCCGCCTCCCCGCAGTCGAACACGAGGACGCGTTTGCGAGCCGGCACGGGGTGCGGAGACGCGGATCGAGATCCGGGAATCGACGGGCCTCGCGCGAGGTCTCGCGCGAAGTCCGTTAGAAGTTCCGTTAGAAGTCGGGCCGGTGAACGACGAAGCCCTGGCCCGCCATAGTGGCTGACCAGGGCTTTCTTAGTGGCGGGGGCAGGATTTGAACCTGCGACCTTCGGGTTATGAGCCCGACGAGCTACCGAGCTGCTCCACCCCGCGTCGGTAGGTGAAACGCTACCAACGCCTGCGCCCAACGGCAACCGTCGCCTGCACCGAGCCCGCATGCGACAGATGACCGGCGGGGGCGACTGGCCGAGAGGCGGCGCAGGGCGCATCATGTGAGCGTGTACTCCGAACGGCACGTTCGCAGGGGCTTCCTGGCGTGCATTGCCGCGGTCGTGTGCTCACTGGTCTTCCCCGGCGCCGGCCACCTCGCCATCCGCGCCCGGCTGAGGCCTCCGGTCATCGTCGCCGCTGCGCTGAACCTGATGGCCGTGCTGGCCGTCGTCGTCATCGCCGGCCCGGTGCGCAACCGCACCGACCTCGCCGAGGTGATCGCCGATCGGGCGGCGTTCCTGTGGCTGGCGGTGGCGTTGCTGATGCTGGCACTGACCCGGCTGTGGAGCGCGGTCGACTCGGCATGGCTCGCCCGACCGCCGGGCAGCCTGCACACGGCGCTGCGCGTCACGGCGGCAGCCACCGCCGCAGTGCTGGTGGTCGCCGGTGTCGCCCCGCTGGCCGTGGCGGCGAACTACATCTGGCAGACCGACCGGGCGATCGAGACCGTGTTCTCTTCTGGCGAGGCCACCACCGCGAAACCGACCCCGCTGTCCACCACCACCACGTGGGCGCCCACCACCACTGCGACCGCGCCCGACGACACCGGCAACCCCACCACCACCGTTGCAGTCACCACGACGACGACCACGCCCGTGTTCCCCGGGGAAGACCGGGTGAACGTGCTGCTGCTGGGCGGCGACGCCGGGCCGGGCCGGTGGAGCCTGCGCACCGACTCGATGATCGTCGTCTCCATCGACCCCGACACGGGTGACACGTCGATGATCTCCGTACCCCGCAACCTCAGCCGCATCCCCTTCCCGCCCGGCACCTCGATGGCCGAGCGCTACCCGAAGGGCTTCGACGAGATCGCCAACGCCGTCTACACCCGGGCGGACAGCCACCCCGAGTGGATGGGCGGCATCCCCGACGCCGGCGCACAGGCGATCAAACTGGGCATCGCCCAGTTCCTGGGCATCCCCATCCACTACTACGTGCTGGTCGACATGGCCGGCTTCGTCGACGTGGTCGACGCGCTGGGCGGCATCGACATCAACGTCACCAAGCGAGTGCCCTCGGGCGGCTACCGGGCCGACGAGAAGCACCCGGTGCCGAAATGGTTCGAGCTCGGGCCGCAGCACATGGACGGCACGGTGGCGCTGGCCTACGCCCGCTCGCGTGCGGCCGACAGCGACTACGGGCGCATGGCCCGCCAGCGCTGCGTGCTGGCCGGCATCGCCGCCGCGGCCACTCCACGAGCGATTGCGTTCGGCCTCACCGACCTGATGGGCGCGTTCGGCGCGGCCGTGCGCACCGACATCCCCCGCGAGCGGCTGGACGAGGTGTCGCAGCTGGTCGACCGCTACTCGCAGGCCGGCGGGCTGGACGCGGTGCGCACGCTGCAGCTCGCCCCGCCGATCATGGACCCGGCCGACTGGGACCCTGCCGAAGTGCGGGCGCTGGTGGCCGAGGTGCTGAACCCGACGGTGGTGCCGGTGCCCGTGGAGGGTGCACCGCCACCGCTGCTGGGCTCGGCCTGCGCCTGACGGCGGGTTCGGCCTGCGCCTGACGGCGGGGCGGGGCCGAGCCGCCGGGCGGGGGCGGGGCCGGGTCGCCTCGCTCAGGCCGCGGCACTCACCGGCCGATGAACAGCTGTGATGCTCGCCGACACGCGCCCCCGCCGCGGCCTGGCCGCGTGCGCAGCGGCTGCGCTGCTGTCGGTGCTACTGCCTGGCGTGGGGCACTGGGCCATCAGGGCGCGCCTGCGGCCGGCGGTGCTGACGGCGACAGTGCTGAACGCGGTGGCCATGATCGCGGCGTTGCTGATCGCCGCGCCCGTGCGAGCTCGGGCCGATCTGGCCGAGCTGCTGGCCGACCGGGCGATGTTCGTCGGGCTCGGGATGGCCCTGGCGGTGCTTGCCGGAACCCGCCTGTGGGCCGCGGCAGACGCAACGTGGCAGGCCCGCCCCTTGGCCGGCACCGGCGTGCGTGTGACCGCCGCAGCTGCTGCCGTCGTCGTCGTGACGGTTGGCGTCGCTCCGCTGGCCATGGCCGCCGACTACGTGTGGCAGACCGACCGGGCGATCGAGAACGTGTTCTCCGACGGCGAAGCCATCACCGCCCACCCAGGGCCCGTGGGCCGCCCGCCCGCCACCATCGCGACCACCCGCTTCGCGACGGGTACGCACTCGGCGGGCACGACATCGACCACCACCAGCACGATGGCCGACACCGGCCCCGACACCCTTCCGGCCACTCTTCCTGGCACCGTGCCGCCGACCACCACCTTGCCGCCCACCACGACCACCACCACACTGCCGCCGATCGTGGGCGAGAACCGGGTGAACGTGCTGTTGCTCGGCGGCGACGCCGGGCCCGGACGCTGGAGCCTTCGCACCGACACGATGGTGGTGATCTCCATTGACCCTCTCACCGGCGACACGGCGATGATCAGCGTGCCTCGTAACCTGCGCAACCTGCCGTTCCCGCCGGGCACGGCGCTTGCGGCCAAGTACCCACGGGGCTTCGACGACCTGGCCAACGCGGTCTACCCGATCGTCAACATGCACCGCGAGCTGGCCGGTGGCGGCGACGACGCGGGCGCACAGGCGATCAAGCTTGGCATCGCCCAACTGCTGGGCATGCCGATCCACTACTACGTGCTGGTGAACATGGCCGGCTTCGTCGACGTGATCGACGCACTGGGCGGCATCGACATCGACATCGCCCGGCGGGTGCCGTCACCCGGCAACCCGCCCGGCGCCAAGCACGACGTGCCGCCATACATCGAGGCTGGGCAGCAGCACCTCGACGGCACGTTGGCCCTCGCCTACGCCCGCTCGCGCAGCGCCGACAGCGACTACCAGCGCATGGCCCGCCAGCGATGCGTGCTGGCTGCGATCGCCAACGCGGCCACTCCTGCGGCGTTGGCCACCGGCCTGGGCGACCTGGTGGGCGCGTTCGGTGACGCCGTACGCACCGACATCCCCCGCGAGCGGCTGGGTGAGTTCGCCCTGCTGATCGACGCGTTCAGTAGGGCCGGCGGTTTGGGGGCTGTGCGCACACTGGCGCTGGTGCCGCCGCTGATCAGCCAGAGCCGCTGGAGCCTCGTTCAGGTGCGCCTGCTGGTGACCGCAGTGATCAACCCTGCGGCCGTGCCTGGAGGTGGGGCGGGTGGGCCCGGTGCGCCCCCAGCCCCTGCCCCTCCCCCGGCCCCTCTCCCGGTCCCGGTGCCGGCACCGGTGCTGGCCGACGCCTGCTGAGCCGGCCACCCAGTCGGGTTCGAGGGTCGGGTTCGAGGGTCGGGGTCGAGGGTCGGATCGGCCTGCGACGAGGTTCGACGCCTGCCTTGGACAGGCCCTGGACGTGGCATTCGGTCCCGTCGATTCGATTTCGATTTCGATCCCGCTGGGCGAACCAGCAAGTCGGCGATCAGACCACGCTCACGGTGGGCCCACCGCCAACATGACCCGCCACCGGCACCACGATCACCCATGTCGGCGATCAGACCACGCACACCGTGGACCCACCGCCAACATGACCCGCCACCGGCACCACGATCACCCATGTCGGCGTTCGGGCCACGCACACCGTGGGCCCACCGCCAACATGCGGGCCCGCGGGGGCGGACAGGGCGGCGGCAGCAGCGAGGACGGGGACGGGGACGGCGGACGGGGACGGGGGCACGGGCCTCGAAATCGAAGTCGAAATCGAAATCGAATCGACGAGACCGGGCGCAACACTGCACGAGCAGCACTCGAGAACGGCGGCCGACCTCCGGCCGCCAGGGGCGACGACCGAGCTGCTCAGGCGGGGCAGAGGTCGGAGGAGGCGGCTGCGGCGTCAGCGGCGAGCACCTCACTACCGTCGACGGCGGCCCGCCAGTGGCGAGATCGCAACCCCAGGGCAGCGAAGCCCACCAGGATCAGCACCGCGCCGACACCGAACGCGACGCGCAGGTTGACGGTGTCGCCGATGGAGCCGATGAACAGGATTCCCAGGCCGTACGCAACGCCCATGCTGGCCTGCATGATCGACATCACGCGGCCACGACTGTCGGCGGGTGCGTCGCGCTGGATGATGGCCGACGACGTGATGAACAGCGCCGCCGACGTGCCGCCCAGCACCGTCGAAGCGGCCACCAGCCACACCGGGTTCGGGGCCAGCGCGTAGACGCCCAACGCGACGGCGATCAGCCAGATCAACCGGCCGACCAGCAGCGAGCGCCGGAAGTGAACCGACAGCAAGGTGACCGCGATGCCACCGAGGATGGCGCCGACACCCTGCGCGGAAGCGACCATGCCGGCCAGGCCGGTGCCGCCGCCGAACTCGGCCCGGGCGTAGATGGGGATCAGGCCCATGAACGGCACGACGGTGACGTTGAACAGCACGAGCAGCACCACTCCGTGCAGGCAGCCGGGCGTCGCACGCAGCGTGCGCAAGCCGCCGCCCAGCCGCTGCAGCACCGTGCCGTCGCCGCCGGCGGGCACGAACGGCCGGCGCAACAAGGCCACCGCCACCGCCATCACCACGAACGTCAAGGCGTTGAACCCGACGGTCCACGCCGGGCCGACCGCCAGCGCCAGCAACGTGCCCAGCAACGGCCCGACGATGCGGCCGCTGTTCCACGAGTAGACACCCAACGAGACCATCGCCATCAGCTCGTGCGGCGGCACCAGGTCGGGCAGCATCGCCGCGTAGCTCGGCGCACCGGTGGCACCGGCCGCGCTGGCCAGCAGGATCAACAACGTCAGCACACCCGACGAACGCACACCCATGCCCAGCACGACGGCCAGCGCAGTGGTGACCACCGCCTGAGCCATCAGCGCACTGGCGAACACCTTGCGCCGGTCGTAGCGATCGGCCAGCAGGCCACCCACCGGCGAGGCGATTCCCTGCGGCATGAACGTGGCCAGCGCGACCAAGCCGGTCTGCACCGCCGAGCCCGAGTGTGCCGCGACCAGGCTGCCGACCACGATCAGCTGCACCCAGGTGCCGATGTCGCTGACCGCCGCCGCGCCCCACAACAACCGCACCTCTCGGTGACGAAGGGGGACGAACGGATGGTTGCTCACAGCAACCAAACGCTAGCCCTTGCGCACGCAACAGACGGTGCCAATTCCGTCACACGCCGCCGCCCTCTCCGATCGGTCAGAGCGGCAGGCGTTCGGCCGCCTCGATGATCGCACGCAGGTGGGGCCACGCCGCCGCGAAGCCGGCGTGCATCGGCCGCTGGTCGACCTCGTCGACGGCTACCCAGGCCACGGCGTCGGTCTCGAAGTTCACCGAGGCACCGAACAGGTGGTCCACCTCCAGCACGATGGTCGTGTAGTTCCAGTCGTCGGCGGGGGCGAAGACGTACTCGCCCAGTTCGCGGTGGTGCAGCGGGATGTCGCCCACCTCTTCGCCGGCCTCACGCAACGCGGCCTCGTACGGCGACTCGCCTTCGTCGATGGCCCCGCCCGCACAGCTCCATGTGCCGCCCTCGTGCGCCCAGGCCGACCGCTTCTGCAGCATGACCAACGGAGTCATGCCCTCGGGCCGGAGCACGAACACGACCCCGGCGGCGCCGAACATGCCCCACCGCACATGGCCGTCGGAGCATCGCAAGAACCCGTCACCTGATCGTCCCGACATGGCAGACGACGCTACGCCACCCACCGGCCGCACGGGCAGCCGAACGCGGCAACGAAGCCGGTATCGCCGGACGCCCGAACGTCGTAGGGTCTGCACATGCCCAGTGATCTGCAGTTGAAGACGATGAACTTCGTCCACCGTGCGCTCCTCACCGTCAGCTTCGGCCGCATCGGCTGGAAGGCGGCCGGCATGCCCGTACTGGAACTGACCACCGTCGGCCGCAAGAGCGGCGAGCCGCGCTCGGTGATGCTGACCTCGCCGGTGAGGTCGGGCGATTCACTGGTCATCGTGGCGTCACGTGGCGGCGACGACCATCACCCCGCCTGGTTCCTGAACCTGCAGGCCAACCCGGAGGTGCAGGTGGCCCAGCAGGGCGGGGCCAAGCAGTCGATGCTCGCCCGCGTGGCCACGGCCGACGAGCGGGCCGAACTGTGGCCGAAGGTGATCGCCGACCAGAAGCGCTACAGCGACTACCAGAGCAAGACCGACCGCGAGATCCCGCTGGTGCTGCTGACACCCGTGCGCTGACCCCGCACCGGGGTACGGTTACGACCAGCGATGCCCCGATCGCACCCCGTTCGTCTGTGGAGCAACTCATGGGACTGTTCAGCAAGAAGCCGAAGCCGACGGCACCCAGTGCACCCGCCGCGCCCTCGCCGCCCGCAGGCCTCAGCCCGCTGCCCGCGCCTGGTGCCGGCCCCGACGGCAACCGGCCCGCGGCACAGCAACCGGCGCCGCAGCCGGCACCCCAACCGGCACCGCAATCGGCACACCAATCAGCACCGCAATCGGCACCGCGGGGCAAGCCGAAGAAGAGCAAGTTCAGCGTCGACCCCGCCGACTTCCTGCAGCTGCGCAGCGAGCTGCTCGACGTGCGCGCCCGCCTGGAGGCCACCGAGCAGGCCAAGGCGATGGTGGAGACCCGCTTGGCTGCGCTGGATGCGACCACCACCGCGCTTGCCGGCCAGAGCGGCGGGGCCGAGGACGACGTGCGCGGCCGCCTGGCCCACCTCGAAGAGCAACTCGGCACGGTGGCCGAAACCGCCTCCTCGGCAGCAGCGGCCGCCGAAACCGCCTCGGCCAAGGCCACCACCGCGGCCAGCGTGGCCAGCACCGCCAGCCATGTCGTCACCACCACCCCGGCGGCACTGGTGCCGCCCGACCCGATGCTGCTGGCCCGCATCGATGCCCTCGCCGCCAAGATCGACGCCACCGCCAAGGCCCAGGCCACAGCCGCCGAAACAGCCGAAGCAGCCGCGAGGGCAGCCTCGGCTGCCGGCCAGCCGACCGTGGCGATCGATCCGGAGCTGGCCCTGCAGGTTGCCGACCTCGGCGCCAGGCTCGACGAGGTGGCCGCACTCGCTGCTACGGCCGCCGCACCCGCGGCCCCAGCGGCCCCCGAACCCGACCCGGAGCTGGCGGCGAAGATCGAGCACCTCAGTGCCCGGCTGGCGGAGGTGCCCAACCCGGCCCGCCTCAGCGAGCTGGAAGTGCGCGTGGCCGAGCTGGCCGCCAAGGCCGCGACTCCCACACCGCAGCCACCGCCCGTTGCCGCCGGCCCCGACCCGGAGACGCTGGCCCGCATCGAGCAGTTGGCCGAGCGGGTGAACGCGATCGACTCGTTCGGTGCCCAACTGGCGCAGCTGAACGCTCGCGTCACGGCACAAGCCGAGTTCGGCGCACAGCTCAGCAGCCTGCGCGACCGCATCAGCGAACTGAACAACGGCAGCGACGACCGGCGGGCGGCCGCCATCGCCGCCACCGGTGAGGCCGACCTGCGCGATCGCGTGAACGCACTGGCCGACCGCATGGCCGCCAACGACGGGCTCGCCGCCCAGATCGCCCAGCTGGCCGAGCGCGTCGCCGCCAACGACGGCAGCGCCCGCCAGGCCACCGAGCAGGTGGCAGCCATCGAGCAGCGGCTCAACTCGGTCAGCACCGAGCTGGCCAACCAGGTCAGCGAGCTCGGCCGCGACATCGACGGCCTGGCCGCGCACGCGCCGCAGGTGGCAGAGGGCACGGTCGACGGCGAAGTGATCGACGCCTTGCGGAACGCGCAGGTCAAGCTGGCCGCCGAGCAGGCCCGCTACGAGATCGCCTTCCGCCAAGACCTGGCGGCCCTGGCCGAGCACGTGCGCCGCGGCAACCACAACTGAACCGGGCGGCCCGGCCCGGGCCTCACTCGTCGAGCTTGTCGAGCGCCTGCTGCACCAGCTGGCGGGCGGCTTCCACCCGCTCGGCGTACGTGGCCAGATCCTTCGCCTCGAGCGCCGCATCGGCCTGGGCAAACAGTCGCTCGGCCTCCGCCAGCAGCTCGGCAGCAGTCTGACCCTCGGTGCCCGGGTCGGGGTTGTCGACTGGCGTGCTGCCCACGACGTCGCCGATGTCGGTGTCGAACCCGGGGAACAGCTGAGCGAGCGCCTCGGTGAACGAGTCGGCAAAGCCGGTCTTGCCGTTGTAGTGCACGATCATCTTGTTGGTCAGTGGTTGGCCGGACGACACGGACTCCACGTAGAGCGGCCGGAACCAGAGCACGCCATCGCCTACCTGCAGCATCTGCAGGTCGCCGAACTCCACCTGCGACCCTTCCTGATCGTTGAGCGTGACGTACTCCGACACGGCAGGGAACGACACCATCGCCGCGCCCACCGTGTACGGGCCGTCCTCCTGATCGCCACTGTTCGTCAGCGTGTGCGCCACCAGTTGCCCATATGTGTCGGGGTCGCTGCTGGCGGTCATGTACGCCACCAGCTCCTTGCGTTGGTCGTTGGTGCTGAACGGCTGGAACGGGCGGAACAGCTGGAACGCCGCATCGCCACCGCCGGAGCCATGGAACATCGAGTAGTACGGCTCGAACCTGGCGGCGTTGCTGTCGGCCGCGAAGTCGGTGGCTTCCGCCGAAGCTTCTTCGGTCTCGGTGGTGTCGGTGGTGGCGACCGGCCCGCCCCCACCTTGCTCGGGGGCTGCGAGGGCGACCGACCACGCACCCTTGCGCTCGAAGAACAACGACGGATCGAGGCGATACTTCGAGTAGGCGGCGGTCTGGATGCGGAACAGCTCCTCCGGGTAGCGGAGGTGCTGGCGCAGGCTGTCGGGCATCTGGTCGCCGGGGGTGAACAGGTCGGGGAAGGCCGACTGCCACACCTGCAGCACCGGATCGGTTTCGTCGATGGCATACAACACGACGGAGCCGTCGTAGGCGTCGACCGCCGCCTTCACGCTGTTGCGCACGTAGTTGAACGAGAAGTTGAGGCCGCTGTTGGGGCCCAGCTGCTGCAGGTCGGCACCCTGCGCGTAGGGGTAGCGGCTGCTGGTCGTGTACCCGTCGACCACCCACACGATGCGGCCCTCGACCGCCACCGGGTACGGATCGCCGTCGAGCGACAGGAAGGGCGCTACCAGGGCAACACGGTCGCGCACGTTGCGCACCGAGATGAGGCGCGAAGAATCGCCGATGGCGCTGGAGCCGAGCAGGTTGTAGTCCAGCTCGTCGAGCGCGAACGCGAACCGGCGGAAAGCAGAGTTCAGCTGCACCCCACCGGTGCCCTCGTACGGCGCCACGTCCTGCCCTTCGCACGCCTGCTCCGTGACCGAGGTGCCGACCACCGCGTAGCCCGACAGGGCAGTGCCGAAGTACAGCTCGGGGCGGGTGACCTCCACGATCGACTCGTCGTACGCGGGAATGCGGGCGGGGGTGATCTGCCCGGCGGGCGACGCGACCAGCCCGCAGCCATGCGTGTTGATCAGATGCGTGCCCTGCCAGGACTTGTTGCCCACCTGGCTGAGGTCGAGCTCGCGGGCGCCCACGATCACCTGGCGCGTGACCCCGTCGATCTCGTAACGGTCCGGGTCGAGGTCGTTGATGCGCGTGCTGGGCTGGCCCTCGTCGGTCTGGAACCTGATCTCCATCGCCTCGGTGGGCTTCAGCAACCGGACGTCCTGCAGCGCGGCGACGTTCGAACTGAGCGAAGAACGCTGGATGTCGCCGAACTCCACCGGCTCGACGGCGACGTTGTCGATGCCCAGGGCGTGCCGCGTGGCCTCGATGTTGTACTCGATGTACTGGGCTTCCTTGTCCTTCTGGTTGGGGTTCACCACCAGCGACTGGATGAGGCTGGGGTAGATGACCCCACCGATCAGGGCGACGACGGCCCACAGCCCGGAGGCGACGACCGCCGGGCGCCACTTGTCGGTCTTCAGCGTGCTGAGGAACAGTGCGGCCGTGAGCAGCGCCACCAGCGCCAGCAGCAACACGGCCGGCAACTGGGCGTTGTCGACCGTGTAGGTGATGCCGCGCACCGCGCCGCGGTTGGCGGTGGTGAGCTCGTAGCGGGTGACCCAGTAATCGCCGGCTTTCAGGATGGCCAGCACCGCCAGCAGCACGGCCACATGGGCCTTGGTGGCCTTGCGCACCTTCGGCCGCGGCGGCTGCACGACGATGCCACCCGACAGCACGTGGGTGAGCACCACGAGCAGGGTGATGAACGCGACGGCGATGAACAGCCAGTCGAGCACGAACGTCACGAACGGCAGCTTGAACAGATAGAACCCGATGTCGTTGCCGAACTTCGGGTCGTTGATGCCGAACGACTTGCTGTTGCGGAACATCAGCCAGTCCTGCCAACGGCCGATGGCCGGCGCGGCGAACAGCAGGCCGAACACGATGGCCACGACGAAGCGGAACAACCGCATGCGATGGCCGAAGAACTCGTGGAAGCGCTCGACCAGCGGATGGGTGTTGGCCGAGAAGGCGGCCGGCGCCAGCCGATCGGCGATCACCAGGTTCAGGATCGCCAACGCGATGAACGTGCCCGCGAACATTGCGAACATCGTCAGCTTGGCGCCGAGCACACCCCAGAACACATCGGTGCGGCCCACCGACTGGTGCCACAGGTAGTCGACGTAGAAGCCGGCGATGAAGCGCGAGGCCAGCAGCAGGCCGACGATCACGACCGCGGCGACGATCAGCAGCACGCGGCCACGGTCGCCCAGGCGGCTCGGCTTGCGGACCCGACGGGGAAGATCTGATGAGTTCCGCACGCGGCGAAGGCTACCGGGGAGGGCGCTGCAGCATGCAGCGGCAACCGTCATGCGCCGGAGCGCACGTGTGGTCGGTGGGGAACGGTTCGCCCGCACCGATCACGCCGGCCAACGCGTTGTCTTCCGCGTCGGGGCACGCGGGGCCGTTGGGGTCGACCGCCCAGCACACGGGAGTGCCCGGAGCCAACACCACCAGCGCCCCGCGACCGAAGGCCAACCGCGCCACGTCGTCGAGATGCTCGTCGATGCGCTGCGTCTTCCACTCGCGGTAGATCGCTCGCACCGAGTTGGCCAGTTCGCCGTTCTCGCCGTCGGCATCCGCGACCGCCCGCTGCAGCCGCTCGCGCAACGGCTCGATGATCGACGAGCCGAGGGCCGCGACCGCCGGGCGCAGTGCGTGGTGCTTGTTGATCTCGCGTGAGTGATCGACGGCCGAGCCGTCGTCGACGCTGGCGGCGCCGGCCAGTGCCGACTGGCGCAGGTCGCCGTCGATGGCCGCGGCGTAGCGCCCGAGCTGCTCGGCCGCCGGCGGCAGCAACACGTCGAGCGAACGCACGGGCTCGTTGCGGCGCAGGATGTGCAGCACGTCGTTCTGCTCGTCGGCCAGCACGCGCTTCAGCTTGCGGGCACCGGCGACGATCAGCGGCGTCAGCTCCGCGTCGCGTCGGCCGAAGGCCGAGTCGTCGGTGACAGGGGTGGCCAGCGGAGCCACCGGCGACGGGGTGAACACGGATGCGGCCTCAGGGGCCGCCGCCTCGCCGATGACCGCCCCTTCGACAACCTCGACGAGTTCGACGACCTCGACGACCTCGACGACCTCGACGACTTCGACGACGACCGTGAGGTCGACGTCGGTCGTGGCCGGCTCGGTCGTGGCCGGCTCGGTCGTGGCTGGCTCGGTCGTGGCTGGCTCGGTCTGGTCGCTGCCGGCGACGGGCTCAGCGACGGGCTCAGCGACGAGCGCATCGGGGCTCTCGGCCTGCGGGCCGCCGGCCCGGGCCCGCTCGGCCACCCCGTCGGCGCGGGCTGCGCGCAGGCGGGCGAACAGGTCGTCGACCGTCGGGCGGGCCGCGGCGGCTTGCTCGTCGGTCGCTGCACTCAGCTGGTCGGCGGTGTCAGCCTCGTCGTCGGGGCCAGCATCGTCGTGCTGAACAACGTCGACGTTTGGGTCGTCGTCGAGGTCGACGTCCCGGTCATCGGTGCGCTGGTCGATCTCACCGGCGAACAAGGCCACCACCGGGGCGATCGGGCCCCCGCCCTCGCCGGCATCGTCGCCCTCGTCGCCCTCGTTGGCATCGTCGGCGGCAGGCCGTGGGCCGTCGCGCAGCAGCACCACCGTGTCGTCGGGCTCGCGCTCGCGGTCGAAGATGGCCTGCGCGTGGGAGCGGTCGGTGTCGGGCTGTGCGGCCGCGTCGATCAGTTGGGCTGCTGCAACGGCAGCCGCAGCTTCGGTGGCCTCCGCTTCGGCGGCCTCGGCCTCTGCGGCCTGGCGGCGTTCTGCACGCAGATCGTCGGCGGGCACCATCAGCGGCACCGGGCCGGTGGTGGGCGTCAGGTCGACGTACTCGTTGGGGCCGCCCAGCGGCGTCATCTCCGACATCACGTCGACTGCGGCCAGGCGGGCGCGCTCGAACGCCTGCAACAACCGGTCGCGCCCGTGCACCAGCTGCTCGATCTGCTGGCGGGCCAGTTCGCGCCGCCGGGCCAGCTCGCCGAGCACACGCTCGCGGTAGGCGCGTGCTTCGTTCACCATCTCGCGGCCCTGCTGCTTGGCCATCTGCACTTCCGCGTCGGCGTCGCTGCTGGCGTCCTGCCGGCGGCGGGCCGCCTCGATCTCGGCTTCCTCGCGCAGGCGCTGGGCCTCGTCGGTGGCCTCGCGCAACATGCGCGAGGCGCCCTCCTCGGCGCGCACCTTGATCTGCGACGCGGCTTCGCGCGCGGTGGAGAGAATGCGGGCGGCTTCCTCGCCGAGCATGCGAGTGACGACTTCCTCGTCGAGTGCAACAGCCGGCGACGGGGTGGCCCGGTGGGCGGTGCGCAGCTCGCGCTCGAGGAACTTCTCGCGCTCCTGCAGCCGGGCGAGCTCGGCAGCGACCATGCGCAGGAACTCGCGCACCTCTTCGGGCTCGAAACCCCGGCGCGCCGTGGAGAAGTTGGCCGTCGACACCGCCGCAGGCGACGAGGGGTCGGGACGTGAAAACGAAATGGCCATTGGTCCGCAAGAGTAGGTGCCGGGGGCGGACAAAGGGTGGCAATCGGCCGCGCGGGCTTGCCGCAGCACCCCGCACCGGCCGCTGACCGGTGGCTCAGCCGGTGGTGTCGGTGGGGGCGTCGACCAGCTGTACGGGGTCGCCGCCGATGCGCTCCAGCGCCGCCAACGCCTCGGCCAGGGTGGCCACCGGGATGAGCTCGACGGCGTCGCCCACCACAGCCCGCGCTCCTTCCAAGCCGTCGATGCCATCCTCGCCCTGGCCGGTGGGCACCAAGAAGTACTTGACGCCCACCTGCAGCACGGCCGAGGCCTTCGAGTTCAGCCCACCGATCGCGCCCACGTTGCCGTTGACGTCGATGGTGCCCGTGACGGCCACCCGGTTGCCACCCATCAGGTCGCCCTCGGTGAGCTCGTCGATCAGTTCCAGGGTGAACGCAAGCCCGGCGGACGGGCCGTTGATGTTTTCCGTGTTGAACTGCACGCCGAGGCCGTCGGGCAACGTGACGGTGGTGGTGTCGATGGGGCGGAAGCCGATGATGGTGCGCGGTTCGTCCTCGCCGGGCGCGAGGATCGTCTCGATCTCGCCGGTCTTGCTGACGCCGTCGCGCTGGAACTCGACGGGGATCATCGCGCCGGGTTCGACATCGGCCATGATCGGGCCGAGGTCGTCGATCGTGTCCAGCGCGACGCCGTTCACCTTGGTCAGCACGTCGCCCGGGTCGAGCACTTCGTCGGCAGGGCTGTACGTCACGCACTCGGTGTTGGCCTCGTTGGCCTCCAGGCACACGAGACCGTCGATGATCACCTCACCGGGGGTCAGTTGCACGTCGAAGCCCGCCGCCTTCAGCGCCACGTAGACCGCGTTGTCCTGCGCGGAGCGCATCTGGCGCTGGCCGAGCTGGTCGAGCTGGGCGGGCGTCTGGTTGTCGGGGTACTTCTCCTCGTAGCTGCGCAGGCGGGCCGCAGGGTTGTCGCGGGTGACGAACCAGTCGATCACACTGATCCACTGCTCGCGGACGGTGACGAAGTAGATCTGCCCCGGCGAGTCGTAGAGCGGCACGCCCGTGATGGCCAGGCGCGGCGACACGGCCTCGGCGTTGGCCGGCACCAGCGCGAACTCCGCGTCTTGCCGCACGGACTTCGTGCACACCACCTCGCCGGCCTCGTTCTGCTCGTAGCGCACGCAGTGCGGCTTGGTGGCGAAGTACTTCGCCGGCACGAAGCTGAGCACCACCGGCGCGGCCACCGCGGCAACGCCCACCACGGCCAGCGGCACCGCCCACCAGCGGTGGACGCGACGCGGCGCCCTGACCGCCTCCGCGGGCTCCGGTACGCTGTCGTTCGTCGTGAGTATCACCGAGATCACCGTCGCTGCTGGGTGGATGGCCGGGTTGGCCATTGTGGCCCTGATCGCCACCGGGTGGCGCAAGCCTGCCAGAGCGGCGACGCAAACGGCACGCGCTCCACTGGTGGGGCGGCCGCGCGGCGGGGTACGGCTGGCCGAGGTGCGGGCCCCAAAGGCACAACCCACCCGTTGGTGGCAGCGCCTGTGGGCCCTCGTCGCCAGCAGCGTGCTGGCCCTCTGGGTGGGCGCCGTCGTTGCCACCGTCGTCGGTTTCGGCGCGGCCTGGGCCGTGATCACCCTCACCGACATGCTGAAGCGATGACCGCCCAGCAGCACTGGCGGGCGCTGGTCGTCGCCGGCTACGAGCACCACGAAGGCGTCGCCCGCGACGGGCTGCACGACAGCGACCCCGTGGCTCGCCGCCTGGCGCTGGGCGCGCTGGACCGCATGGGCGCGCTCACCGATGCCGACGTGCTGCACGCCTTCGCCGACCCCGACGCGACGGTGCGCCAACGCGCCGCGACTCTGGCCGCCAACCGGCCGGCCATCTCGTTGCTGCCCTTGCTGCACGACCCCGACGCCACCGTGGTGGAGGTCGCCGCCTGGGCGACGGGCGAGCAGGAGATCGTCGACAACGAGGTGGTGCTGGCGCTGATCGAGCTGGCGCTGCACGCCGCCGATGCCCTCGTCCGTGAGGCCGCGGTCGCTGCGCTCGGTGCCATCGGCGACGAGCGGGCGCTGCCGGCGATCCTGGCCGGCTGCGGCGACAAGGCCACCATCCGCCGGCGGGCGGTGCTGGCCCTCGCCCCGTTCAGCGGGCCGGAGGTGGATGCCGCCCTGCTGGCCGCGCTGAGCGACCGCGACTGGCAGGTGCGCCAGGCCGCCGAAGACCTGCTGCCGCACATGCCGATCGACACCGCCATCGGTGAGGGCGAGGGCGACGCCGCAGCCGACACGTGACGGCACTCCGCGCCCATGGGGTCGAGTGGGCCGGGTGTCAGAGGTCGAAGCGGTAGACGTTGGTCTGGCGGGCGACGAAGCCGAGGCGCTGGTACAGCCGGTTGGCGGCTTCCCGCGACGGGCGCGATGTGAGGTCGACCGTCTTGGCGCCCTTGTTGCGGGCGACGTCGAGCGCGAAGCGGTTCAGCAGGTCGCCCACCCCGTGGCCGCGAGCCGCGTCGTCGACCACGACGTCTTCGATCCACGCCCGCACACCGGTGGGAATGCGGAACACCACCAGCGTCAGCGTGCCCACGACCGCGCCATCGAGACGGGCGACGAGCACGTCGGACGCAGACGACGCCACCATCTCGCCCAGCTCGGCGGCGGTGGGCGGCGGTGAGCTCTTCGACAGCTGCGGGATGAGGCGGGCGAAGGCGGCCACCAGCTCGTCGGTGACCTCGTTGGCGATCTCGATGGTGACGCTCACAGGAGCGTCAGGTTATGGCGCCGCCCGGCACAACAGGCACAGGCCCATCGCGTCTGGTGCCGCCGCGCGTACCCGCCGGCGCAGCGCGCACCCCGAGAGCGCGCAGATAGGCTCGAAACCCATGGAGCACGTGCGCTGGCTGGCGCAACCCACGCTGCAGCGACCCATGCTGATCGCGGCCTTCACCGGCTGGAACGATGCTGCCGACGCTGCCAGCAACGGGGTGCGGCACCTGGTGGAGGCGTGGCGCGCCCAGCCACTGGCCGAGATCGACCCCGAGGAGTTCACCGACTTCGCCACCGTGCGCCCTCATGTGCGACTGACTTCCGAGGCCAAGCGCTCGATCGTGTGGCCCACCGTCGGCATCTGGAGCGCCAGCACCCCCGGCGGCGATGTCATCCTGGTGCTCGGCCCCGAACCCGCGCTGCGCTGGCGGCTGTTCACCCAGCAGGTGATCGGGGTGGCCCAGCGGTACCAGGCCTCGATGGTGCTCACGCTCGGCGCCCTGCTGGCCGACGTGCCGCACACCCGCCCCGTCCAGCTGATCGGCACCGCCACCGAGCAGAGCGTCATCGACCGCTTCGATCTCCAGCGCAGCCGCTACGAGGGCCCCACGGGCATCGTCGGCGTGCTGCACGATGCCTGCGGCGCGGCCGACATCGCATCCGCCTCCCTTTGGGCGGCCGTGCCGGCCTACGCCTCGCAGGTGCCGTCGCCGAAGGCCTCGCTGGCCCTCGTGGAGCGGGCGTGCGAGATGCTGGGCACTCCCGGCCCCACCGCCCGGTTGCAGTCCGAGGCCAACGACTACGACACCCGCGTGTCGGCGTTCGTCAACGACGACAACGACCTGGTGGGCTACGTCGCCCGCCTGGAGTCGATGAGCGACAGCGGCGAGCTCGACGAGTTCGACGGCGACGACGACGATGACGATGACGACACCGTCGGTGGCGAGCTGGCCGACGATGGCCACCCCGCCGGCGAGGTGGACAGCGACGAGCTGATGGCCGAGGTCGAGCGCTTCCTGCGCGACCAGGGCGGCGACCCGCAGTAGGGCCCGGCCAGCGGACCCCGGGCCGTTCAACTCTCGGCGTCGTGGCCTGTCGCAGTGCGCCACACGGGTGCGCGGGGCGGCTCGAACGTGGCCGGCAGCCGGCCGCCGTCGATGGCGGCGAAGGCCAGCGGCCCCCACCACTGGGCTCCGACCGTCGGGGTGGGCAGTCGATCGCGGTGGAACCAGCCGAGGTCGGCCGTCTCCAGCGGGTGGGGCACCAGCGAGCCGCCGGTGGCCCGGCAGTGGAACAGCAGCAGGTACATGCCGAAGCGGGTGAAGCCGGCACGCTGGCCATCGATCACGCCCAGCAGCTGCACCGGTTCGCACTCGATGCCGGTCTCCTCGAACACCTCTTTCACCACCACCTCGCTGGCCGAGTAGCCCACGTCGGCCCAGCCGGTGGGGTACAGCCACACGCCGCTGTCACCGCGCTGCACCAGCAGGATCTCGCCGGCGTCGTTGCCGACGATCGCACCGATCGCCACCTTCGGGGTGACGTAGCCGGGCACGCCCTCGCCGACGCTGTCCATCCACTCCTGGATGAAGTGGTCGCTCTCGCGCCGAACCTCCAGCGCCTCGTCGGCGGCAGCCTTGATGTCGGCGGCGACGTGCAGCACCTCCTCGAAACGCTCGCGCTCGTAGAGGCTCTGGGTGAAGCCCAGCCCGGTGCGAGCGATGCCGGCCAGTGCTTCGCTCCAGCGGGCAAGGTCGCGGGTGAAGTCGTTGGGCGCGGCGTCGCTCACCGCGCCGACCCTAGGCGCGTTTGATGGGCGGGCTCGACCCCGGTTGCCCGACATCCAGCGCAATCGCCACCACCGCCAGCATCACCCGGTCGTCGTCGCTGCTCGCGGTGAAGCTCAGCCGGCTGCTCTGCAGCCGGCTGAGCTGAGCCACCAGCACATCGGTGCCCAGGCTGTTCTCGTACGACGGGTCGCGGGGCCCGGGCACCCAGCCGCCGAACGGGTTCACGATGGTGCTGCCCGACAGCGACACCGACTCGCTGTCCAGCGAACGGTCGCCCTCGAACGCCACCGCAGAGAGCGTCGCCGTGGCATTCGACATCGGCGCCTGCAGATCGACCGAGAACGCCACCGAGTCGGCCACCGACAGAACGGCCATCGGCGCCGCCACCAGCAAGAAGCGCTCGGGCAGCGACGGGTGCAGATCGACCACGATCAGCGACCACCCGCCGAAGCTGCCGGCGCCCAGCGACGTCTGCACGTCGGCGACGGAGTAGGTGCCCCCTTCGGTGACCAGCGAGGTGACGTCGGCGTACGCGAAGTACTCGTCGTCGCCGAGGTCGGCCAGGCGCTGGGCGACCACGTCGACAGCGGCCGAGGGGGTGGTGAACGACACCGTCGCGCGGCCGGCACCGTTGGGTGCGCTGGAGTTGCCCTGCTGGGTCTCGCCGCCCCACACGAGGAAGGCCCGCCATGGTGTGCCGGCCAGCACCAGCTCGGCCGACGACGAGTTGAACTCGCCGCCGGCCGTGTTGACGTACTGCAACGGATGATCGTTGTGGTCGAGCCGCGAGCCGGCGCCGTTGCGGGCTTCGATGCAGCCGGTGGACCGCTCGGCGCACGTGGTGACGGAGTTGCCGATCGCACGGATCGCTCCGTGCGCGGTGAGGGCGACCAGCAGGTCGTCGACGACGCCCACCACCACGACCACGGGCTTGATCTGCACCACCGCATCGGCCGGCAGCACCACCGTGGGGGTGATGGTGATGGACGACGGTGCGGCCAGGGAGAGCTGGAACGTCAGCACCATCGACGACGTCTGCCCCGGGGGCAGCGCGTTGCTGGTGCACGACACGTTGCCGGTGCACGTCCAGTCGGTGGCGGCCAGCTCGGCGGCGCCACGCCGGGCCTGCCCGGCGCCGACGCGTTCGGCGCGTACGAACGTGGTGCCCGGCGGCGCGGGAACCAGCAGCTGTACGGCGGGCACCGCGCTGCCGCCGGTGTTGGAGACCGCGAACTCGATGCTGAACTCACCACCTGCCACAGCGGTGCCCAACTGGGCCGCAACCACAGTGAGCTGCGCGGGCTGCGGTTGTGTCGTGGTGGTGGCCGGTTGTGTCGTGGTGGTGGCCGGTTGCGTCGTGGCCGGTTGCGTCGTAGCCGGTTGTGTCGTAGCCGGCCGGGTCGTGGGGGTGGCGGGCCTGGTCGTGGGCGTGGGCACCGTGACCGGTGGACGGCGCGGTGAGGTGACCGGCGGGGTGACGGCAACGGTGGTGCCGGTGCTGGTGGGCGTCGAGGTGTCGGGAGTGACGGTGGTGGCCGTGGGCACGGTGACGGTGGGCGCCGTGTCGGTCGGCCCGCTGTCAGCGGGGTCGCCGGTGCCGTCCGTCGGGCCGCCCGCGTTGCCGTTGCCGTTGCCGTTGCCGGCGGGTGCCGTGACCGGCACCACGGGCGGCGGTGTCGCGGTGCTGCCGCCGCCGGTGATCGCCGACACCACGACCGCCGCGGCCAGCACGGCGCCGGCCGCACTGGCCGCGCCGGTGGCGACCAGCTGCTTCTTCGGCAGCCGCAACAACCACGCCAGCACGCCCTTGCCGCCCAGGCCCGACAGGTACATCGCGGCCGGCACACCCAACAGTGCAGGGATCAGCGCGGCGCGGAGCGTGGCGTTGGTGTCGGCCAGCTCGGCGACCAAGGCGCGGCACGAGGCGCAGGTCTCCAGGTGGGCATCGATGCGGCGGCGATCGCGCGCGGACAAGCCGTCGCGCACATAGGCACCCAGGTTGGAGGAGCACTCGCGGCACTCGGCCGTGTGCTGGTCGCGGAGGTGCACCTGCAGGTACGCCTGGCGCAGACCCTCGCGTGCGCGGTAGGCCAACGCCGCGACTGCATTCGGGGCCAGGCCCAGCAACGGCGCCACTTCCGACACGCTGCGGCCCTCCACCTCGGTGTGCCACAGCACCAGCTGCCAGCGCTCGGGCAGGGTGGCGAACGCGGCCGCAGCGAGTGCGCCGTCTTCCTTGCTGTTGGCGCTGTCCAGCAGCGCGACGTTGACCTCGTCGTTCAGGTCTTCGGAAGGTTGTTCACGGTCGCGTCGCACACGGTCGTAGAACACGTTGCGCACGGCGGTGACGAGGTACGGCCGGAACGACACCTCCGGCCCGCCACCCCCCTGCAGCGCCCGCAGCACCCGGGCAAAAGCCTCGGATGTCACGTCGTCGGCGTCGGAGTGCGATCGGGTCAGCGCCCGCGCCGCGGCGCGGGCGGAATCCACATGACGGCGGTACAGCTCGCCGTACGCCTCGGAGTCGCCCTTGCGCGCACCGGCGATCAGCTCGGCGTCGTTCAGTTGTCGTACCTCCGTGGTACTGGCCAAGTGCGTGCTCCTTGCGTCGCGGGCGACGCGGGCCCAGAACGTTCAGGCTATGCGCGCCTGGATTCTTCCACTGTTCGACGTCATCGAGTGCTCACCATGACGTCAACATCACGTGCAGATTCGCCGGCGGGTACTCGATGCGTGGGTCCACGACCTTCGTGTCGGATGGGGTGAGCGGGCAGCCCGCTCGGCCAGTGCGATGACCCCCGTGATCGCGCTCGGCCGTGCCGGCGATCTGCACACGATCGGGTTCCACATGGCCACCGCCGGTCACCGCCTCGACGACGTGCTGGCCTGGTTCCGCCGGCTGGCACGCCGCTCGCGGCGGTTCCGCCGCGTGCTGCGGCGCGACGGTGTGGCCCACCTCGCTGCCGGCTGGGCCGACGGGGCGATGCAGCACCAGCACGACCCCGCGTCGGTCGCTCCGTTCGAGGTGCTGCGCCTGCGCTTGCAGCAGCAGGTGGAGCGCACCACGGCGCTCGGCGAAGCCCCGGGGCGCCACCTCGCGCTGGTCGTGGTCGAAGCCGCCGGGGGCCTCGGATGCCCGGAGCGAGTGGTGCGCCACGCCCGCGATGCGTTCCACAGCGGGGAGACGATGGCCACCACGCCCAACGGAAAGCTCCTCGTGCTCGTGCACCGCGATCACGACGTCCGGAGGCGTACACTGCGTTTGACGGACGCCATGCGTCACGATCAGCAGTTGCTCGGCACACCAGTTCGGGTGTGGATCGAACCGCTCGCCATGTCGGCCGAGCACGTCGACTCCCACCTTGTCGGCCTGGCGAGCTGAGGGTCTCTCCCGTCGACCCTCAGCTCGCCGCCTTCTCCTTTACACTCCCCACTGTGTTCGCCTGCCGCGCTTCCCGTCAGCTGGGCGCGGTGGCGTTCGTCGCCCTCATCGGCCCCTTCGCCCTCGCCGGCTGCACCGACGAGCCAACCGCCTCGCCCACCAGCGACGTCACCATCGTGGCCACCAGCACCACCCGCCCGGACGACGGCACCCTGCTGGTCGGGGTCGTGCTGCCCACCAGCAGCGGGGCCGACGAGTTGGGCTCATCGATGAGCACCGCCGTGCGGCTGGCGTTGAAGGAGATCAACGCCGCCGGTGGGGTGAACGGTCGCGACGTGCGCCTGCTCACGCGCGAGGAGGGCGACAACGCCGCCACTGCCGCGCTCGCCGTGCAAGACCTGCTGCAGCTGGGCGTCGACGCGATCGTCGGCCCGGCCTCGTCCACCGACACCCTCGGCACCTTGGGCGCCGCCGTCGAGGCCGGCGTGCTGACGTGCAGCCCCACGGCCTCGGCGTTGGCACTCGACGCCTTCCCCGACAACGGCCTGTTCCTACGCACCATCCCCAGCGATTCGTTGCAGGCCTCCGCACTGGCAGCCGTACTCGAGGCCTCCGGTAGCAACACCGCCGCGGTGGTCTACCTCGACGACGCCTACGGCCGGCCGTTCGCCGCCGCCACCGAAGCCGCGCTGGCCGCGGAGGGCACCGAAGTGTCGGCCAGCGTCGGCTTCACGCTCAGCGACGACTCACTCTCAGCCGCGGTGGCGGAGGTGGCCGCCACCGACCCGGAGGTCGTGGTGGTCATCGCCGACGCGGTCTCGGGCCCCACCGTCATCAACGCGATGGACGACGGGATCACCACCCAGCCGACATATGTGGTCAACGACGCCATCCGCCGCCCAGCCACGACCGCACCGGGGTTCAGCGTCGGGCTGGCACGGCGGGTGGTGGGGGTGTCGCCCCTGGCGTACAGCGGGTCCACCGAGTTCCTCGATGCGCTGCGCACCATCGACCCGACGGCCAGCGGCCTGTACGCGCACAACGCCTACGACTGCCTGAACATCATCGCCCTCGCCGCGCAGGCGGCGGGCTCCAGCAGGCCGCTCGACATCAGCCTGCAGCTGACCTCGGTGACGGCCAGCGGCACCAGCTGCGACTCGTTCCCCGCGTGCAACGAGTCGCTGGCCGAGGCGCGCAACATCAACTACGACGGGCCCAGCGGCAACCTCTCCATCGGGCCCGATGGCGACATGATCACCGCCCTGTTCGAGCGTTTCACGTTCCAGCGTGGGCGCGACATCACCACCGGCACCGTCGCCGTCGGCAGCGGCTGAGCAGCGCGCCGCGCGCAGGCCGCGCCGTGCGTCAGCCCGGTCGGGCGCCTGCCCGCCCGGGCCCGAGAGCTCAGAGCGTGGCGACCAGTTCTTCCACCGGCACGACCATGCCGGTGTAGAACGGCCCGAACTCCGCGTACACGCTGGAGGCCACGTCGAAGCGCATCGTGTAGACGACTTCCTTGATGTCGTCGGGGTGCACACCGAACAGGGTGACACCCCACTCGTAGTCGTCGAGCCCGGTGGAACCGGTGACGTACTGCACCACCCGCCCGGCGAACTTGCGGCCGCTGGTGCCGTGCTCGTGCATCAGCTCCTTGCGCTGCTCGAAGGGCAGTGTGAACCAGTTGGCGTGACCCTCGCGCTTCTTCGACATCGGGTAGAAGCACCACGCCGGCATGTGCGCGTTGCGCGGCGGGATGTCGGGATACACGCGCGCCTTCACCATCGCCTCGGGCACACCGGCCGCGTACTCGCTGATCTCGGTGAGACTGACGTAGCTGTCGACCACTTCCAGGCCTGCCCGCTGCAGGCCGCTCTGCAGCGCGCGCAGCTGGTGCAGGTCTTCGTGCATCGCCATGAACGCGGCATCGCACTTGTGGCCCAGCGTGGAGACGGCGACCACTTGCGCGCCGGCGGCCTCGGCAGCCTTCACCGCGGCAACCACCGCCTCGGCCTCGAACATGGGGGTGGGCTTGCAGAACAGGTGCAGCACACCCCGGCCGACGGACGGGCAGATCGGTTCACTCATACGGTTCAGGCTACGGTGCCAGCCGCTCGGGGGCGTACACGTTGAGACGGTCGGCACGCACGAACCCGGCCAGCACCAGCCCCGCGCGGCGAGCGGTGTGCACCGCCAGCGCAGTGGGCGCGCTGACTGCGACCAGGGTGCCGAAGCCTGCCGCCCAGGCCTTTTGCACCAGCTCGAAGCTGGCCCGCCCGCTGACGAACAGGCCGAGGCCGGTGGCGGGCAGCCGCCCGTCGAGCAGCATGCGGCCGACGACCTTGTCGACTGCGTTGTGGCGGCCGACGTCTTCGCGGGTGAGCAGCACCTCGCCGTCGGCCGTGAACGCCGCAGCTCCGTGGACCGCGCCGGTGGCATCGAACAAGCCCTGGGCGGCGCGCACACGATCGGGCATCGACTGCAGCACGGCCATCTCGATCGGCGGCGTGGTGGGCAGCGGTGCCAGCTGGGCGCACAGCTCGTCGATCGCATCGTTGCCGCACAGGCCGCAGCTGGAAGTGGTGTTGCCGAGGCGCGGCCGCGGGGCCGGCGCCCGGCCACCGGTATCGACCGAGACCACGTTGAACTCGCTGCCGACAGCCGATCCGTTGGCGCAGTACCGCACACCGGTGACGGTGTGACCGGCGAGCAAACCCTCGCTGAGGCAGAAGCCGACAGCCAGCTCGTAGTCGTGGCCCGGGGTTCGCATCGTGGTGCTGACGGTGATGCCGTCGAGCTGCACGGTCATCGGCTCTTCCACGATCAGTTCGTCGGGGCGACGCGACCGCTGGCCACCCTGCACGGTGGTGACCAGGAGCGTTTCGCTGCGGCTGCGGACGGCCATGGCTCCCGACGGTACCGCCTCCTTGCACCAGCGAGAACGCGCCGCGGAATAGGGTGTCCCGCATGGAGACTCAGAACAACGGCCGCATCCTTGTCGCCGAGCTCGTCGGCACCATGGTGCTCATGCTCGGCGGGCCCGGCGTGGCCATCTTCACCGCCTCCGAGGTGGGTGTGCTCGGCGTGGCCCTCGGCTTCGGGTTCTCGCTGCTGATCATGGCGTACGTCATCGGGCCGATCTCCGGTTGCCACATCAACCCGGCCGTCACCCTGGGCATGCTGCTCACCCGCAAGATCAACGGCGCCCACGCCGTGTTCGCGGTCATCGGACAGTTGCTCGGTGGGGTCGCCGGTGCGGCCATCATCTACGGCATCGCCAGCGGCCGCGACGACTTCCAGCGCGGCCAGTTCGCGGCCAATCTGTGGTCGGGTCCGTACTTCGGCGTCGGCGCCGCCATCGTCGCCGAGGTGGTCCTCACCGCCCTGCTGGTGATGGTGGTGCTGTTCACGACCAGCCGCAAGTTCGCCCCGGGCATGGGCGGGCTGGTGATCGGCCTGACGCTGACGCTCATCCACCTGATCTCCATCCCCATCGACAACACGTCCGTGAACCCCGCCCGCAGCATCGGCGCCGCGCTGTTCGCCGACCCGACGCTGGACAGCGCGTTCGGCGGCAAGTGGGCAGCGCTGCGGCAGCTGTGGGTCTTCGTGGTGTTCCCGCTGGTGGGCGCCGTCGTGGGCGTAGTGGTGTGGCTGGTGCTCGACGACACCCGCCTGGAAGACACCATGCTGGCCGAAGTCCCCGGCCTCACCGAGGTGCGCGACACGCTGGACCGCGTGGCCGACGAAGCAGTCGACGCCGTGGAGGACATCACCACCAACGACTGACCCTCACGCCGGGTCAGCGGGTCAGCGGGTCAGCGGGTCAGCAGTTCCAGCAGGGCGGCGCGAGTGGCGGGGCCCAGCGGGGGCGGCGCCGGGCGCTCGTCGCGCTGCTGCCAAGCGGCGAGCACGCGGGCACCGACGTCGGGGTCGTTGGCCATCGCCTCGGGCGCCGGGGTCAGCAGGTTGAACGTTCGGAAGAAGGCGCGCAGCACCACCGCGTCGGTGCGCATCGCCGGCAGCAGCCCGTCGCGGAACACGCTGCGCATGAACGTGCGCGGGTCGGTGGTATCGCCGTCGGGGTCGTCGCCGGCCAGCAGCGCGGCCGCCACCCGGCGGGCCTCGGCGTCCTGCGCGACACCCGCCCGGTACCAGGGGTGGATCTCCGCTCGCAGCGCCGCGTCGTATGCCAGCACCAGGCCCACCGGGTCGTCGGCATGCCCGGCCAGCGCGGCTGCCATCAGGTGCGCGCTCCAGAAGGCGGTAGTGCAGCCCCGCCCGTACAGCGGGTTCGTGCACAGCACAGCGTCGCCCACCGCCAGCAGCCCGGTGGCCAACGGCACATCGTCGTCGACGTACTGGCGCCAGCGGTTCAGCAGCCCGGCCATCACGTACACCTGCTCGCCGAGCGGAACCGAGCGGCCGTCCAGCCAGGGGGCGGTGGCGGCGAGCTGACGCGCACACTGGTCGAACGTCGCTGCGTCGGCCAGCAGCTTGCGCAGCTCGTCGTCGGCCGTGGGCACGGCCAGCGTGACGCTGAAGGTGCGGTTGTCGCCCACGAACACGCCGTACTTCAGGTAGCCCAGGTCGCCTCCGATCGGGCCGGAGCGCGGCGGGTGCTCGGCGTCGGGGTGCAGCCGGTAGAAGCGGCTGAAGTAGACGATGCCGGTGTCGTCGGCCTGCTCGGGCAGCGTCGGGGCGCCCGCCGCGGACAGCCACTCGTCCAGCGCGCTGCGGCGGCCGGCCGCCACCACGGTCAGGTCGGCGAGGATGGCACTGCCGTCGGCCATGCGCACACCGGCCACGTGCACCGGCGCCATCGCAGAGAGTGATGGCTGGGCCGTCACCACGCCGACCACGCCCACCCCGGTGCGCAGTTGCACGCGGCCGTCGGCCAGCGCGGCCCGCCGCAGCACCCACTCGAAGGTGGTCCGGCGGCACGCCAGCATGACCAGTTCGTCGTCCTCGGGCTGACGTTGGAAGTCGGTGATCGTCGGCGGAAGGTCGTCGCCGAAGCGCATCTCGGTGGCGCCTTCGCGCAGCAGCTCGGCGTAGATCTGCGGGTACTCCGCACGCAGCAGGCCCACCAGACGCGCCAGGAACGCATGGCTGTGGCGTACCTGTGGGGCACCCCGCCGGTCCCACTGGAACGCCTCGTCGGCGGTCGCGGGCATCGGCGTGTCGTCGCGCTCGACGACGGTGACCCGATGGCCCGCACGGGCCAGCGCCAGTGCCGAGCCCAACCCAGCCACCCCACCGCCGACGACGACCACGTGCATCGGCCGACCATACGCCGAATTCCCCCGCCTGGCCGCTCGTGCGGCCACATCCGTGCCGGCTCAGCGCGCGGCCGGCTACCTCAAGAACTGCTCAATTCTGTTCAGGATCGGGTCATACCGCTTTCAGCCGGCGACCGCATCGGCTCATGATGGCGGCCATGTCGGAGGGAGAACGGTTCCACGCCCGATGGGGGTCGGACGGCGGGGCTGTTCTCCCTGCGACACCTGCTGCTGCCGGGGCTGCTTCGCCCCGGCCGACACCGCCGGCGCAGGGCACCTATCGTGATCATGTGGGAACGCTGGACATCTCGTTCGACGACATCGGCGAGGTGGTCACCGCCGCGTCGTTGGCGCTCGCCGGCGCGAGCGACGAACAGCTCGACGCGGTGGTCGACGAGGCCCTGGGCGCGATCGCCCGCCACGAGCACGCCGACCGTGCATACGTCGTCCTGTACGCCGACGACGGCACGTTCTCCAACAGTCACGAGTGGGTGGCCACCCAGGTGGAGCCGCACCGCCACCACATCGCGCGCCTGCGGCAGGCCGACTTCCCCTGGTCGGTCGAGCTGGCACGCTCCGGCCAGGTGTGGCAGTGCGCCGAGCTGCACCAGCTGCCGGCGGAAGCCGCGCCCGAGCAGCACACGTTCGGCGAGTTCGGGGTGCGGTCGGTGCTACAGGTGCCGATGCGCGACGGCCCGCGCACCATCGGCATCGTCGGCTTCAACCACGTCGGCTCGTCGCGCTCGTGGCCGCCCGCCACGGTGAACCTGGTGCGCCGGATGGGCGACGCGATCGGGCTGGCACTGCTGCGCCGAGAGGTCACCCGCAGCCTGCGCGCGGCCCGCGACGCGGCCGAGCAGGCCAGCGGCGCCAAGGACCGCTTCCTCTCCCACCTCAACCACGAGCTGCGCACCCCGCTGCACGTCATCCTCGGCTTCGCCGAGCTGCTCGACGAACCCACACGATCCGAAGCGGACCGCGAGGCGGTGCACCAGATCCTCGACAGCGCGCATCGTCTGCAGCTGCTGCTCGACGAGCTCCTGGCCCACACCGAAGACGGGGGCTCCGGCACCCAGCCGGTGAGACCGGCCGTGGAACCGAACGCTCAGCCGGCCATTGAGTAGCCCACACCGCGCACGGTGCGCACCCAACTGCGTTCGCCGACCTGATCGACCTTCTTGCGCAGGTTGGCGATGTGCACGTCGACCACGTGGTCGTCGCCGAACCAGCCCGGACCCCACACGCGGTCCAGCAGCTGCTGGCGGTTGAACACCGCCTTCGGGTCCCCGCTCAGCACGTCGAGCAGGTCGAACTCGATGCGCGTGAGGTCGACCGGGGCTCCGGCGACGGTGACCTCGCGCGCGACCGAATCGACCACCATGTCGCCGAACACGCGCGGCGGAGTGGTGTTGGGATCGGTGCGTGGCCGGCGCAGCAGGGCCTCCACGCGGGCAGCCAGTTCTCGCGACGAGAACGGCTTGGTGACGTAGTCGTCGGCGCCCAGGCGAAACCCGATCAGCTTGTCCGCCTCGTTGTCGCGGCCGGTGAGGATCAGCACGTAGACGCTGGAGCGCTCGCGGATCAGCCGGCACAGATCGAGGCCGTCGCCGTCGGGCAGGCCGAGGTCGAGGATCACGATGTCGGGAGACGCCACGGCCAAGGCCGCCAGTGCCTCGGTCATCGTCGCCGCCGTACGCACCTGATGGCCCGCGTTCTGCAGCACCGTGGTGACGATGCGAGTGAACTCCGGCGCGTCTTCGACCACCAGCACGTCCGCGGCTTCCACGGGGGAATTGTCGCACACCCGCCAGGCGGTGAGTGTGCGCAGCCGAGTCAGGCGGCGGCGAGCATCAGGACTTCGCTCGGCTGGGGCTCGCCGGCACGAGCGAGCGTGGAGGGCACGAAGTGAGCTGTGGCTGCGGCCGACAGGAGGGTGGCATCGTCCCACCAGCTGCGCGGCACCGCCAGGGTGTCGTGGTAGTGGCCGTCGTGCAGCGCGGGGCAGGCGCGCCCGGCCCCTGTTCGGGCGCGTTCCAGACGCGTCCGCGTGTTGCCCCTTTAGCACTCCAGGGTTTAGAGTGCTAGCACTCTCACACCGCGAGTGTCAGCCCTGCTGCCCGCCCACGGTGCGAATCGAATCACCCTCACCTACCTCACCACGGAGGAATCCCAATGCCGAAGCAGATCGCTTTCGACGAGGTCGCTCGTCGCTCGCTCGAGGCGGGCATGAACAAGCTCGCAGACGCTGTGCGCGTCACGCTCGGGCCCAAGGGCCGCAACGTCGTGCTGGAGAAGAAGTGGGGCGCCCC
>JAUSLQ010000096.1 GCA_030645675.1 Actinomycetota bacterium
AACGCCAAGACCGCTGCCTGCTGTTCATGGTGGGCGAGCGCAGCGACGAGTTCGGGGGCGGTGAGTGGCATTTGTTCGAGCAGCCGGGCACCATCACTCATGTCACATACAGTACACGTGTTCGGTTCAGGAAGCAACCCGCAAACCCATGTGGTGTATAGGTTTCAGCGAAACAGATTCCGAATTTCCATCGCCAGCAACGATGACCCGCAATCGAAATCGAACCGACGAGACCGACCGCAGTCGCAGACTGCAGCACCTGCTGCCCAGCGGCGGCGCACGGCAGCCGGCAGGGGTCGACTAGGGCCGCCCTGCGGCGCAGCCCTAACCTCATGCACGTGATTCGACTCGATGCCGCCACGGTGCTGCTGCAGTGGGCGGCCGGCGGGTTGCTGTTCCTCTGGTTCACCACCCGCAGGCGAGAGGTGGGTGTGGGCTACGGCTGGTTGCTGCGCGGCACCTACATGCTGCTCGCGGCCGGCGCCGCTCTGCTGGGCTTGCAGTTCGAGGTGATCCCGCTTCGTGAGGCCGCATCGGTAGCCACGGCCGTGGCCGCGCTGGCCACACTGGTGTTGTCCATCCTGCGGCGCAAGGCCGGCGTGGCCGGGCAGCTGACCGAGCACGACCGGCGCAGCGAGCGCGTGGCGGCGATGACCGGCATCGAGCGTGGCACCACCGTGCGCACCGGCGGGCGCGAGTACCCGCCCATCCTCGACCTGGTCGGCCTGGCGCTCGCCGCAGTCGGTTTGGTGGCAGCGGCCCTCGACGCGGGCGGCAACGCACTGGTGTCATTGCTGCGGGTGTTCGCCGGCGCGGCCTTCCTCGGGGCGGTCACCGATGCGATGCTGCTGGGCCACTGGTACCTGGTGCAGCCGGGCCTGCCCCGACGGCACCTGAACGAGTTGGTGAAGGCGCTGGGCTGGGTGTGGCCGATCGAGGTGGCGGCGCTGCTGCTGCCCACCGGCATGCTGTCGGTGTGGTCGGGCACGGTCGACGACGGCTGGAGCGGGCAGCTCGGATGGTTCTGGGCGGCATGCGCGGTCAGCACGATCGTGCTGGTGATGGTCACCCGGGCGGCGCTGCGCGAGCGCTACTACTCGGCGGTGATGGCGGCCACCGGCCTGCTCTACCTGGCCATCCTCACCGCCTTCGGTACCGACCTGGTGGCCCGCGCCATCCTCGCCGGCTGACCCCCTTCCCAGAACTTAAGTTCGGTCGTAGAACTTAAGTTCGCGGGGCACGGAGCGGGGGCGGGAGAGGGTCGCGTCATGCGACGCTGGCCAATTCCACGAATCTCGGGCAGACTTTCCCCATGCCGAGACCCATCTGGAGCGGGACCATCAGTTTCGGGCTGGTTGCCATCCCCATCAAGTTGTACAACGGCGTCAGCAAGAAGAGCGTCTCGTTCAACCAGCTCGACGACCGCACGATGAGCCGCATCAAGCTGAAGAAGGTGTCGGCCGACACGGGCGACGAGGTGCCCGATGAGCACATCGTCAAGGGCTACGAGATCTCCAAGGGCCGCTACGTCGTGGTCGATCCCGACGAGCTCGAGCCGTTCATCCCGTCGGTGACCAAGAGCATCGACCTGGAAGAGTTCGTCGACCTCGACGAGATCGACCCGGTGTACTTCGACTCGCAGTACATCGTCGCCCCCGACAAGACCCCCAAGCCCTATGCCCTGCTGGCGCGGGCGATGGAGCAGGCGGGCAAGGTGGCCATCGGTCGCTTCGTGATGCGCAACAAGCAGTACGTGGCCGTGCTGCGTCCGGTGGACGGCAAGCTGATGATGAGCACGATGGTGTTCGCCGACGAAGTGGTGCCCACCAGCTCGGTGGAGGAGCTCGACGCGCTCGACGACGTGACGGTCAGCGACAAGGAAGTGCTGATGGCCGAGTCGTTGGTGGAGTCGCTGTCGGCGAGCTTCGAGCCCAACAAGTACCGCGACAACTACCGCGAACAGGTGCTCGACCTGATCGAACGCAAGGCCGCGGGCGAGCACTTCGAGGCGCCGGCCGCAGTGGCCGCCGCCCCCGCCGTGGTCGACCTGATGGCCGCGCTGGAGGCCAGCGTGAAGGCCGCAAAGGATGCCCGCAAGCGGCACCCCGCCGGCGGCCCCGATGTACTGGCGACGGTGACCGAGGTCGCCCCCGCCAAGGTCGCCCCCGCCAAGGCGCCCAAGACGGAGACCGCCTCCAGGGCAGCAGCGAAGGACGATGACTTGGAAGCAGCGCCGGCCAAGCCGAAGCGAGTGCGCAAGTCGGCATGAGCGAGGACGCGTGAGCGCCGAGCGCACCACGGTGCTGGTGGGCGAACGCGAGCTGAGCGTCAGCAACCTGCACAAGGTGCTGTACCCGGCCACCGGCACGACCAAGGCCGAGATCATCGAGTACTACGCCCGCATCGCCCCTGTGATGCTGCCTCACCTCACCGGCCGCTGCATCACGCTGAAGCGTTTCCCCGACGGCGTGGAGAAGGAAGGCTTCTTCGAGAAGCGCTGCCCGAAGCACCGGCCGGAATGGGTGGGCACTGCCATCGGCCCCGGCGACCGCAACGGCGACGTGGCCTACTGCCGGATGGACGAACCGGCGGCGCTGGTGTGGGCGGCCAACATGGCCGCGCTGGAGCTGCACGTGCCGATGGCGCTGGCAGCCGACCTCGACAGCCCGCGCGCCGTCGTCTTCGACTTCGACCCCGGTGCCCCGGCAGCGATGAAGGAGTGCTGCGAGATCGCGCTGTTCGTGCGCGAGATCCTGGCCGCGGTGAACCTGCAGGGCTTCGCCAAGACCTCGGGCTCGAAGGGCCTGCAGCTGTACGTGCCGCTGAACGGCGGCCCCGGCGGCAACGCGGCAACCACCCACGAGCAGGCGGCCGACTTCGCCCTGGCGGTGGGCCAATTGCTGGAGCACCAGCACCGCGACCGCGTCACCACGACGATGGCCAAGGCGGTGCGGCCGGGGAAGATCTTCGTCGACTGGAGCCAGAACGCGCGGTTCAAGACCACCATCGGCGTGTACAGCATGCGTGCCCGTCCGGAGCCCACGTGCAGCACCCCTGTCTCGTGGGACGAGGTGGAGCAGTGCGCAGCGGACGGCCCGGAGCTGCGGTTCACCTGGCACCAGGTGCTCGAGCGGGTGGACGCCCACGGCGACCTGTTCGCCCCCGTGCTCTCCCTGCAACAGACGCTGCCGGGCTGACACGCGGGGGTCGACATCGCCGAGGTGCCGGGGACGCGCCCTGGCGAAGGTGTAATCGCTGCTCGGAGTGGCAGTCCTGGTGGGCATGAACCGCTGTCGTCTCGTTCCCGCCCTCGTGGTTGCCGCTGCGCTCGCTGCCGGCTGCACCAGCTCGGCCCGCTCGGCGGTGAGCGCGACCGGTTCCGCCGACATCACCACGACCACCCAGTCAGCCCAGGCCACCGATGCGCCGGCCACCGATGCGCCGGCCACCGATCTGCCCGCCGGCGCCTACGTGTCGGTGATCACCGACGGGGAGGTCGACAACCCCCAGTTCGATCAGTTCGAGAACGACATCACGCGCCTGCTCGACCAGGCCGGCCTGCCCGGCGGTTCGTTGCTGGTCGTGCAGCACGGCGAACTGGTGGAGCAGGAGGCGTGGCTGGAGTACGACCTGGGCACCGTCGTGCCGATCGCTTCGGGCAGCAAGTGGTTGACGGCGGCGACGATCATGACACTGGTCGACGACGGCGTGATCGCGCTCGACTCGCCCATCTCCACGTACGTGCCACAGACGGCCGGCGCCCGGGTTGGCGCCATCACGATGCGGCAGTTGCTGTCGTTCACGTCCGGCCTCACGTCGGACGAGATGGTGCCGTGCGCCGACGACCCGGCGGTCACGCTGCAGGACTGTGCCGCCGAGATGCTGCGCATGGGGGTGGTGCACGCTCCCGGCGAAGTCTTCCGCTACGGCGGGCAGCACCTGTTCGTGGCTGCGGCGATCGCCGAAGTGGTCACCGGAGAATCGTTCGCGCAGATGTTCCACGACCGCATCGCCGCGCCGCTGCGAATGGACCACACGGCGTTCCTCCAGGTGCAGACACGCGAGTACGACCCGGCGCTGGTGGACCACCCGAGTCCGGCCGGCAGCGCGGTGTCGACGCTGGGTGACTACGGCCGTTTTCTGGAGATGATCTACCACCGTGGCGTCGCTCCCGACGGCACTCGTCTGCTGAGCGACGAAGCGATCACCGAGATGCAGACCAACCAGATCGAGGATGCCGACTACGGCGCCGCGGCAGCGTTCCGCGTGGCCACAGAGGCTCCCTACGGGCTGGGTGAGTGGATCGACTGGACCGACGCGCAGGGCGCGGCGACGGTGCTCTCCAGCGACGGAGCGTTCGGGTTCAGGCCGTGGATCGACTACGAGAACGACCTGTTCGGCGTCTACCTGATCGACGACCGTGGTGAGGGCTACGTGGAGGGCGACCCGTTCGCCCCTGCCGCCGACGGCGGCAAGGTGCACACGAGCGGCCTCTGGATCTTCGAGTGGGTGGCCGAAGCACTGGGTGGCTCGCTGCCGGAACAGCAGTATCCGTTCCGCCGCAGGTAGCCCACACCCGACGTGGTGGGCGCCCGCGTGTTTCGACGGGCGCCATCGAGGGAACAGGGCAGGTGCCATCCAGCACAGGCAGGTGAGAGCCCGTTGACCGATTGTTACGAAATCATTACAGTGGGCGTCTCGTTCGCGGAGTCGACCCAACCGTTGCGGCAACGCCCTTGGAGGTGAACACGATGAGCACGGCTCCTGTGCCACGTGCAGCGGGCGACGGAGGGCGATGACGTCGTCCACTGCCCCCAGCCCATGGGTGCTCGCTCGCGAGCCGGCCAGCCTCGGCGACCCTCACGAGCTGGTCACCCTCGTCGACGGCCAGACGTTCTGCCTCAGCGGTCGCGCCGGCGACTTCTCCACCAACCCGACCAACGGCGTCTTCTTCGCCGACATGCGGGTGCTCAGCATGATGCGCCTACTGGTTGGTGGCGCCACCATCGAGCCGCTGACCGTCAGCCGCTCGGACGCCAGCAGCGCCACCTTCATCGGGCGCGCCGCGCCGTCGATCGGCGACTCGCGGCTGCTCGTGCTGCGCCGGCGTCGGCTGGGGGCGGTGTGGCACGAGGAGGTGGAGCTGCGCAACTTCGACACCACCGCCGTGGCCACCGTCATCGAGATCGAGGTGGCGGCCGACTTCGCCGACGTGTTCGCGATCAAGGAGGGCCGTCAGGGCGTAGAGGGCGAACACTCCATGGAGGTGCGGGAGAACAGCCTGCTGTTCGGTTGGCGCATGGGCGAGGTGCATCGCCAGGCCGAGCTGACCTGTACGTCCGAGGCGCCCGTGCAAGTGACGACTCGCGGATTCACATGCGCGATCACGGTGGAGCCGCGTGGTGCCGTGGTGCTGCAGCTCGACCTCACGGTGGCACTCGGCGGCTCGTGGATCCGCCGCGAGCACCACCACCCCAGTCTCCCGTTCGCTGCCGTGCGCAACCGTTCGTGGTTGCGCTCTGCGCCACGCCTGCGCACACCCGACACCGCGCTCAGCGCGGCCTTCGAGCAGGCGATCGACGACCTTGGCGCACTGCGGCTGCACGACCCCACCGGCCAGCACCGGCCCGTGATCGCTGCCGGCGCACCGTGGTACATGACGTTGTTCGGTCGCGACGCGCTGATCAGCGCGTACATGGCGCTGCCGGTCGACCCGATGCTGGCGCTGGGTGTGCTGGAGGCGCTGGCCGAGACGCAGGGCCGGGTGGTCGATACCGCCAGCGAGGAGGAACCCGGCCGCATCCTGCACGAGGCGCGCTACCTGGGTGTGGACGCTCCGTCGCTGGCCGGCGGCAGCCCGTACTACGGGTCGGTGGACGCCACCCCGCTGTTCGTGGTGCTGCTCGGCGAGCTCAGCCGCTGGGGTCTGGGCGACGACACCCTGCGCGCACTGCTGCCCCACGCCGACCGGGCGTTGGCCTGGATCGCCGACTACGGCGACAAGGACGGCGACGGCTACGTCGAGTACGAACGCACCTCCGAGCGCGGGCTGCTGCACCAAGGGTGGAAGGACTCGGTGGACGCGCTGCGCTACCACGACGGCAGCCTGGCTCAGCCGCCGCTGGCGCTGTGCGAGGTGCAGGGGTACGTGTACGCGGCGTATCGGGCGCGGGCGGCGATCGCTGCGCGGCTGGGCGAGACCCACGTCGGCGAGCACTACATGCATCTGGCCGACGAGCTGAAGAAGCGCTTCGACCGCGATTTCTGGCTGCCCGATCTGGGCTGGTACGCGGTGGCACTGGACGCCGACAAGTGCCCGGTCGACTCGCTCACCTCCAACATCGGGCACTGCCTGTGGAGCGGCATCGTCAGCACCGAACACGCCGGCGAGGTGGCCGCGCGGCTGCTGTCGGCGCCGATGTGGTCCGGCTGGGGCATTCGCACGCTGGCCGCCGACGAGCCCGGCTACGACCCGATGAGCTACCACCGCGGCACCGTCTGGCCGCACGATGGCGCGCTGTGCGCCGCCGGGCTGCGCGCCTACGGGTTCCAACGCGAGGCCCTCAGCGTTGCCAGCGGGCTGCTGTCAGCGGCGTGGTCGTTCGGCGGGCGGCTGCCCGAACTGTTCTGCGGGCTGGACCGCGCCGACGTGGACACGCCGGTGCCGTTCCCCACCTCGTGCTCGCCGCAGGCATGGGCCGCGGCCACCCCACTGTTGCTGCTGCGCACCCTGTTGGGCATGGAGCCCGACGACGAGGCGGGGCTGACGATCGACCCGATCGCGGGAGCGATCGAGGACGACCTGGTGCTGCTGGGCGTGCGCCGGGTCGACCGGCGGCTCGACGTGATCATCGACAACGGCGAAGTGAAGGTGCGTGCCTCGGAGCTGGCAGACGACGAGGTCGACGGATGAACTGCTCAGCCGGTGTCGCCGATCCCGAGGTGCAGTTGCAGCGCCTCCGCAACGCCCAGCCCGAACGGCGCGATGGTGCGCGTGATGCCGGCGCTGCGCACGGCGTCGTCGGCGTTGGCGACAGCGACGGCGATCGTTGCCATGGCGAACATCGGCAGGTCGTTGGCCGCGTCGCCGATGGCCAGCACCCAGCGGTGCTGCAGGTGCAGTGCCGCCAACGCGGCCCGCAGCCCGGTGGCCTTGTCGCAGCCGCGTGGCACCAACGCCACCGAGCCCTTGTTCACCACCAGCCGCCGGTCGCCACCTACCTCCTCGTTGGCTGCGGCCATTGCCGCCACATGCTCCACTGGAGCGCCCACCACCACCGCTCCTACGTCGAGGTCGGGCACCCCGGCGCGCTGCAACGCAATCACCAGGGCTGGATCCAGGGCTGTTGCGAGCAGTCGCGGTTGGCCGTCGGCGGTCTCCACCAGCACCGTGCCCTCCTCGCACACCGCGGCGGTGCACAGCGGCAGCACGTCGGGCACCACCTCGGTCAGCGACCCCCAACGACGGCCGGTGACGAGGATCACGATGTGACCTTCGCCGGTGGCAGCGGCCAGTGCGGCCACCGCGGATGGGGCCACGGAGGCGCCGTCGTACAGCGTGCCGTCCACGTCGATGGCGATCACGAACGGGTGCATCTGGCCTCCAGCTGTGTGATACTTGGGGTTCCGCCACGCTGGCGGAGTTCACGAATGACAGTGCGGGCGGCCGCTCGTCGCGATTGCGACCACGCCCCGTGGCGAACGGACGAATTGGGGCCTTCGCGCCCGAAAGGCTCCGGCTCATCATGAACGATCTTGTCATTCTCGCCAACCGCCTGCCGGTGGAGGCCGGCGACGACGGCACGCTGACCCGGAGCCCTGGCGGGCTCGTGGCCGCCCTGCACTCGACGGCCGGACCCTCCACCCGCTGGGTCGGGTGGGCCGGGTCGGGTGCTCGCGCCGGCGAGCAGCTGGCCGACGAGCCGCTACTGCACACCGTGCCGTTGAGCGCGGAGGAGGTCGAGCGCTACTACGCCGGCTTCTCCAACTCGGTGCTGTGGCCACTGTTCCATGGCCGCCTGCGGCGAGAGGACCTGCGGCGCAGCTGGTGGCGTTCCTACCGGGCAGTGAACGAACGATTCGCGGCGGCGGCCGCGCGGGTGACGCCGTTGGGCGGCATGGTGTGGGTGCACGACTACCACCTGTTGCTGGCGCCGGGCATGTTGCGCACCTTGCGCCCCGACGTACGCGTGGGCTTCTTCCTGCACATCCCGTTCCCGGCCGCCCAGATGTTCGCCAGCCTGCCGTGGCGCAAGGAGCTGCTGGAGGGCATCATCGGCGCCGACGTGGTCGGCTTCCAGTCGCAAGAAGACCTCGACAACTTCATGGCCGCCGCCGAGCGCGTGCTGGGCTGCACGATGCGCGGTCAGACGCTGGTGCATCGGCACCACGCTGTGCACGTCGCTGCGTTCCCCATCTCCGTCGACTTCGCGATGTGGGATGTGCTGGGCGAGCAGGCGGCCGAGGCCGCCAGCCGCCATCGCGCCGATCTGGCCGTCGACCACGTGTTCCTCGGCATCGATCGCCTCGACTACACCAAGGGCATCCTGCAGCGCCTGCGGGCGTTCGGCGAGCTGCTGGACGACGGCCGGCTGGACGCGGCCCGCACCACGTTCGTGCAGATCGCCGTGCCCAGCCGCGGCGACGTGCCCGCGTATCACCAGGAGCGCCAGGAGGTGGAGGCGATGGTGCGGCACATCAACATCACCCACGAACGCGCCGACGGGCGCGGGCCGGTGCACTACCTGGCGACTTCGCTGGATCCCCCCGAGATGGCCGCGTGGTACCGCGCTGCCGACGTCCTGGTCGTCACCTCCTTCGCCGACGGGATGAACCTGGTGGCCAAGGAGTTCGTCAGCGCCCGCGGCGACGATGGGGGTGTGCTGATCCTCAGCGAGTTCGCCGGCGCGGCCAACGAGATGGGTCGGGCGTTGATCGTCAACCCGTACGACCTGGAAGGGTTGGAACGCTCGATGCTGGAAGCCGTCCGGATGACATCCGACGAGCGCTCCGAGCGCATGCAGTCGATGCGCGCCTGGGTGGAGTCGCACGACGTGCAGGCCTGGGCGGCATCGTTCCTCGAGCGGCTGGAGTCGGTGGCCTGGGTGCGTTCGATCGACGCGCCTCGTCGCTCGCTGACCCGAGCGCTGCGGGGACTGCCCATCGGCGAGCGCGGAGCGCGGTGGTAGCCATGCGCATCGGCATCATCGCCCCTCCCTGGCTGCCCGTGCCCGCTACCGGATACGGCGGCACCGAGGCAGTCGTCGACCAGCTGGCCCGCGGCCTTGCCGCGGCCGGGCACGACGTGCTGCTGGTCTGCCACCCCGACTCCACCTGCCCCGTGCCACGCGCATCGGTGGTGCCTGCGGCCGACTCGACCCGCATGGGGCGCGCCGCCACAGAGCTGGAGCACGCGATCGGCGCCTACGAACTGGTGCGCGACTGCGACGTGGTCCACGACCACACACTGGCAGGCCCGCTGTACTCCGAGCGGTTCCCCGAGCTCGTGGTGGTGGCGACCAACCACCAGCCCTTCGACCGCCCGCGCAACGCGGTCTACGGCGCGTGCCCGCACGTGGCCTTGGTGGCGATCTCGAACGCACACGCGGCCTCCACCGACCTGCCCGTGGCGGCGGTGGTGCACCACGGCATCGACCTGGCGGAGTACCCGCAGGGCGATGGGGGCAGCGGCCACCTGGCGGTGCTCGGCAGGATGACACCGGACAAGGGCATCGATCGAGCGATCGGGCTGGCCCGCGCCGCCGGCCTGCCGCTGAAGATCGCGGCGAAGATGCGCGAGCCGGGCGAGCGGCGCTACTTCGACGAAGCGGTGCGACCGCTGCTGGGCGACGGTGTGGAGTATCTCGGTGAGGTGGACGGCAACGGCAAACGCCTGCTGCTGGGCTCTGCCATGGCCTTGCTGAACCCGATCGCCTGGGCCGAGCCGTTCGGGATGGCGGTGCTGGAGTCGATGGCCTGCGGCACCCCGGTGATCGCCTGCCCGCGTGGTGCCATGCCTGAGCTGGTGCAGCACGGTCGCACCGGTTTCCTGGGCGAAACGGACGAGGAGTTGCTCGCCGGCCTTCGGATGGTCGACCAGCTGGACCGAGACGTGTGCCGCCAGGTGGTGGGCGAGCGGTTCTCGGTCTCGGTGATGGTGACCGGTTACCTGCGTGTGTACTCCGACGCCATCGCCGCCCGGAGCAGATCAGGTGCGTTCAGCCACTGATCGCTAGCCTCGCGGCATGCGCGACATCCCCCGTACCGTGTACCTCGAAGAGCATGAGCAGTTCCGTAGTGCCTTCAACGCGTTCCTCGACAAGGAGGTGCTGCCCCACCACGACCAGTGGGAGAAGGACGGCATCACCCCGCGCGAGGTCTGGCTGAAAGCGGGGGGCAACGGCTTCCTCGGGCTGACCGTGCCCGAGCAGTACGGCGGCGGCGGCACCGACGACTACCGCTTCGCTGCGGTCATGCAGGAGGCTGTCAGCTACAGCGGCGCGATCGGCTCGGCGATGGGCTTCACGCTGCACAACGACATCGTCTTGCCCTACTTCCTGGGCTTGTGCAACGACGAACAGAAGGCCCGTTGGCTGCCCGGCATGTGTGCCGGCGAGAGCATCGGCGCGATCGCGATGACCGAGCCGGGCGTGGGCAGCGACCTCGCCAACATGCGCACCACGGCCGTTCGCCACGGCGACACCTACGTGGTGAACGGCGGCAAGACGTTCATCACCAACGGCATCAACAGCGACGTCGTCGTGGTGGCCGTGAAGACCGACCCGACGCAGAAGCACCGCGGCATCAGCCTGATGGTGATCGAGCGAGGCATGAAGGGCTTCGAGCGCGGCCGCAACCTGGACAAGCTCGGCATGCACGCGCAAGACACTGCCGAGCTGTTCTTCAGCGACGTGGAGGTGCCGGTGGCCAACTTGCTGGGCGAGGAAGGCAAGGGTTTCTACAACCTGATGCTGAACCTGGCCCAGGAGCGACTCAACATGGCGGTCGGCTCGCTGGCCGTGTGCCACGCCGCGCTCGACCAGACCATCGCCTACACCAAGGAGCGCATGGCCTTCGGCCAGTCGGTGGCCCAGTTCCAGAACAGCAAGTTCCTGCTGGCCGAGCTGAGCACGCAGACTCAGGTCGCGCAGGTGTACGTCGACCGTTGCATCGAGCTGCACAACGAAGGGCAGCTCTCGGCCGAACAGGCCTCGGCGGCGAAGTTCCACTGCACCGAGCTGCAGAACAAGCTGGTCGATCGCTGCCTGCAGATGCACGGTGGCTACGGCTACATGCTGGAGTACCCCATCGCCCGCTCGTGGGCCGACAGTCGCATCCAGACCATCTACGGCGGCACCAGCGAGATCATGCGCGAAGTCGTCGGCCGCGCCGTCGTCGGCGGCTGACCGCGCCCAGTCCCGCCCGTCCTGCCGTGCCGGGGCCGTGCCGGCGTCCCTGGTGGCTGCGTCGCTACTTCCCCGTTCATGTCATCGTCCGGCTGCGTGCGCTGCGGCAGGCACCTGACCCGAGTCGGGTCGGTGAAGAATTCCTGTGACGAGCGATGCTTCGGCACGGCACAATGGACGGGATGACCGACTGAACGCTCCCAGGCCGACCCACCCGCTTCGTGTCCCCCGGAGGTTCCGTCATGACTGCTGCACTGCACGCCCGCGAGATCGGCCTCTCGCTCGGTGCCCGCCACATCCTCGACAGCATCGATCTCAACGTCGACCCCGGCCAGCGCATCGGCCTGGTCGGGCCCAACGGTGTCGGGAAGTCCACGCTGCTGAAGGTGATCGCCGGCCAGTTGCCGCCCGACCATGGCGCGGTCACGCTGAACCCTGCCTCGGCCATCGTCGGCTACCTCGCCCAGGAGCCCGAACGCACCGACGAGACCGTGCGCGCCCACGTGGCCCGGCGCACCGGGGTGTCGGCCGCCTCCATCGAGCTGGACCTCGCCACTGCCGGCCTGGCCGCCGGCGACGCTGGTGCCGATGATCGCTACAGCGATGCGCTCGACCACTGGCTGGCGATCGGTGCCGCCGACTTCGACGCGCGCATCGGCGACGTGTGGGCCGACCTCGGCCTCGACGAGCGACTGCTCGACGAACGGTTGCCCGTGCTGTCGGGTGGTGAGGCCGCCCGCGTCGGGCTGGCGACCCTGCTACTGGCCCGGTTCGACCTGTACCTGCTGGACGAACCGACCAACGACCTCGACCTCGACGGCCTGGCCCGGCTGGAGCGCTTCGTCAACGGCCTCGGCGCCGGGTGCGTGATCGTCAGCCACGACCGCACGTTCCTGCAGCGCACCATCACCCACGTGGTGGAGATCGACGAGTTCACCCACCGCACCACCCGCTACTCCGGCGGATGGGACGCGTACCTGCACGAGCGCGAGGTCGCCCGCCAGCAGGCCTGGCAGGCGTACGAGGAGTTCGACACGAAGCGATCGGCGCTGGCCGGCCGGGCACAACGCGAACGCGAGTGGGCCACGCAGGGCCTGTCGAAGGCGAAGAAGAAGCCCAGCGACAACGACAAGAACATCAAGTCGTTCAAGATCAACCAGACGGAGCAGTTGGCCGGCAAAGCCGCACGCACCGACAAGATGATCGAGCGGCTGGACGTGGTGGAGGAGCCGCGCGAGCCGTGGCAGCTACGTATGGAGATCGCGCTGGCCGAGCGCAGCGGCGACGTGGTGGCTCGGCTGCAGCAGGCGGTGGTCCGGCGCGACTCGTTCACGCTCGGCCCCATCGACCTGCAGGTGGGCTACGGCGAACGCATCGTGATCGAAGGCCCCAACGGCAGCGGCAAGTCCACACTGCTGGGCGCGCTGCTGGGCGAGACACCCCTGACTGCCGGCACGCACTGGCGTGGCCCCGGCGTCGTGATCGGCCGGCTCGAGCAGGCCCGCCAGCAGCTCACCGGCGAGGTGTCGGTACTGGCCGCGTTCCTGGCCGCCACCGGCATGACGGTCAGCGAGGCGCGCACGCTGCTGGCCAAGTTCGGCATCGCTGCCGATCACGTCGGCCGCCCGGCCGAGTCGCTGTCGCCCGGCGAACGCACCCGGCTGGTGCTCGCCCTGCTGATGGCGAAGGGCTCGAACTGCCTGGTGCTGGACGAGCCGACGAACCATCTCGACCTGCCGGCGATCGAGCAGATCGAGCAGGCGCTCGACACGTTCACCGGTACCGTGCTGCTGGTCAGCCACGACCGCTCGCTGCTGGCCAACGTGCGCCGCACGCGAACACTGCAGCTGGCAGACGGCCGGCTGGTGCGCGACGAACCCGCGTAAGGCGGCCTCGGTCTGGCCTATGCGAATGGCCTGACGCGGCGGGCGGCAACGATGCCCAGCGCGGCCAGCAAGGCGGCAATGCCGAGATTGGTGCCCACGGCCCCGGCCAACGACCACGACGTGCGGTCGGCGATGGCCACCGTGGCGCCACCGATGCCGCCCATCAGCGAGAAGCCAACTGCGTCGGCAAGCGTCACCTGGCTGCTGACCTCGCCCTCACGCCCGTCGACCGCGTACGACATGGCTGCGACGGTGGCCGGGTTGTACAGCAGGCCCATGCCCAGGCCGCCCACCGCCCATGCCAAGAACACGGCGATCAGCGGCCACCCCGACCACAGCACCGGTGCCACCAGGCCGAGGCCGAGCAGCATCACCGCGAACCCCACCTGCACCGCCCGTGCCTGGTCGGTGGGTGGCCGGTGCGCGCGGACCCACTGGCCTAACGTCCAGGTCAGCGCGGCGCCGATGATGACGAAGCCCTGCACCGTCGGGCTGGCGCCGTGGATTCGGTCGGCGGCCAGCGGGATGAAGCTGTCGGCGCCCAGGAACGTGGCGGTGGCCAGCACGCGGCAGGCGATGATCGCCGGCAGGCCGCGGCGGGCGGCGTGCACCCCGGGAGGGAACAACCTGCGGATCGCGGGCACCGCCACTGCAATGCCGGCGATCGACGTGCCGACGGCTGCGTACGGGTTCGCGAACTGCAGCCCGGTGACCAGCGCGCCGACGCCGACTGCCGCTGCCAGCGCCGCCGGGATGCGGCTGCCCACGCGGTCGAACGGCACCGGGCCGTAGCGCAGCATCGGCCGCACGGCCAACACGCCCACGGCCAACGCGAACGGCACCAACCCAAGGAACACCCACGGCCAGCCGAACTCGTCGGTGACCCAACCCGACAAGGCGGGGGCGAACAGGCTGGGCAGCACCCAACCGGCCGAGAGGTAGGCGTACATCATCGGCTGCCGGTCGTGCGGGAACGCGCGCTTCACCAGCATGTAGGCGATGGGGGAGAACCCGCCCGTCCCCGCGCCCTGCAGCGCTCGGCCGACGACGATCCAGATCATCGCTGGCGCCGCCGCCGCCACCACCAACCCGATCACGAGCGTGAGGACGCACACGACGAAGGGCACCGCCGGGCCGCGCTTGTCCGACATCTCGCCGGCCACCACCAGCGCCGCCAGGTTGGCGAGCGTGTAGATGGCCAGCGACACGCCGTAGAGCGAGTCGCCGCCGAGCTCGTCGGTGATCGTGGGCAGCGCAGTGATCACTGCCGTCACCTCGAACGCGACCAGCATCACCGACAGCACCATGCCGGTGGCGAGCAGCCGCTGTTCCGCCGAGAACGGTGTGCGCGGCGCCGGGCCCGCGTCGGTGGCGGGTGTGCCAGCGCCGGTGGGGGGTGTGCCCGCGGCCGAGCTCACACCGGAGCGCCCGGGGCCACCAGCGGCCAGGGGCGGTTGCGTTCGGCCGTCAGCGCGAGATCCAGCAGCAGGGGCTCGGCGAAGTGACGGCCGACGATCTGCAGCCCGATCGGCAGACCGTCGAGGGTGCCGGCCGGCACCGAGATGGCCGGGTTGCCGTGCAGGTTGGCCGGGAACGTCAGCCGACCGTTGTTGTTGGCACCCACCTCCAGGCCACCGAACACCTTCGGCAACGGCCCTTCGGCATCGAACGCGACATCGGGGTTCGAAGCGGTGATGACGAAGTCGACGCCATCGACAGGGTCGAAGATGCGGGCCATCGCCTCGTTCACCTCCATCCGCCGGCGCTCGATCTTCGCCCGCGCCTCGGAGTTGTAGAGCCCGGCGGTCATCTCCAGGCCGTAGCGGATCTCGGGCGTCAGGTCGCCGGCACACTCGGGCCACAGCCCGCGCAGCTGCTCTTCGATCTCCAGGTTGCCACTGAGCGACCACGCCGCGCCCATGCGGGGCAAGGCGGTGTCGATGCCATCCACCCGGCGCAGGCCGCAGTCCGCCACCAGATCCAGCCCGGCGGCCTCCAACAGCTCCCACATCATCGGCGAGACGGTGGCAGCGCCCCACGTGGGGGCGAACGCCACTCGGGCGCCGCGCAGCGCGGCGAGGTGCGTGCCGAGGCCGGCTTCCCAGCCCTCCACGCGCGGCAGGCTGATGGGGTCGCGCGGGTCGAAACCGTTGCACACGTCGAACCAGCGGGCCGTGTCGCGCAGTGACCGCGAGACGCAGCCGATGGTGACCGTGAGGTTGCCGTACTGCACCATCGGGCCCCGGGGGATGCGCCCGATGGTGGCTTTCAGGCCGACGAGGCCGGTGAACCCGGCGGGGATGCGGATGCTGCCGCCACCGTCGCCGGCCGTGGCGATGGGCAGCAGGCCACCGGCGACCGCTGCCGCGGACCCGCCGCTGCTGCCGCCAGGAGTGCGATCGTGCTGCCACGGGTTACGGGTGGCGCCGTGCAGCACCGTACGAGTGAGGTTGACGCCACCGAACTCGCTGGCAGTGGTGTGCCCTGCCAGCACGGCCCCGCCGAGGTCGCGGAGGCGCTGCACCATCGTGCCGGTGTGGCCCGCGACATGGTGGCGCAGAGGCACCGATGCGTGGGTGTCGGGCCAGCCCTGCACCTGGTCGAGCTCCTTCACGCCCACGGGCACGCCACCGAACGGCTTGCCGACATCGGCCACCCGCGCTGCGGCTTCGGCCTCGGCGCGCGGCATGTACGCGCAGGCGTTCAGGGTGCTGGCGTCGATGGCTGCGTAGCAGGCCTGTAGCTCTTCCAGCGGCGACCGCCGTCCGGCGCGGAACTCGTCAACGAGCGAGCAGGCATCGCCCTGCCACGGTGTATCCCCCATGTGGTCACCCTACTGCGAGGGTCTCGAGGAACTGGTCGGGGGCTTCCAGGCTGATCGTCAGTTCCCGCAGGCGCACCGGCACGCCGAGGACACGGGCGCGCTGCGGCGGCTGTAGCAGCAGCGTGACCAGGCCGTCGCCGGAGCCGTTGACCAGCCAACGCCCACGCCAGCCGTGTACCCCCCGGCTGAACGGGCGCCGGGTCGGCCGTTGAGCGGCGACGACGGACGCGGTCGGCAGCTGTGCGGAGAAGGCCCAGCCCATGCGCACTCGCAGCCGATCGTCGGCCAGCTGCACGCGGCTGAACCGCGGGCCCATCGCCAGGGCACGCACGAGCAGCCCGGTGGGGCCGGAGTAACGGAACGCGAACTCCATGCCGTCAGCGTGCGCCCGCCGGCCGCCACTGAACGAGGGCCGAACGGCTCCTTCGCCACCCAACGGCCGAGCGGCTCGCGCGGCTCGAGGGCTGTTCACCTCGGTCACGAAGGCGAACGCGGTGTGCCCCTAGAGTCGGGACGTCATGGACAGTCGATCGTTCCTCGGGCTCCGTCAGAGCCACAACCCGTACCGATGGTCGATGGAGGTCACCCGCCAGCTCTCCACCCACGGCGGGTTCCTGTTCGGGGGCTGCGGCCTCGGTGCAGCCATCTCGGCGATGGAGGGCACCACCGGGCGCGACGTGGTGTGGGCCACCGCCCAGTACCTGTCGTACGCCAAGCCGGGCGAGGTGCTCGACATCGACGTGACCGTGGCCGTCGAAGGGCACCAGACCAGCCAGGCCCGGGCCGTGTGCCACGTGGGCAACCGCGAGATCCTCACCGTCAACGCCGCGCTGGGGCTGCGGCCGCTGCAGCGCAGTGGGCAGTGGGAGACCATGCCGACAGTGCCGTCGCCTGCCGACTGCCCGGTGCGGGCGCACCTGCACACGGTGGAGGGCACCATCAGCGCCCGCCTGGAGGAACGCATCGTCAAGGGCCGCGGCTTCGACGAGCTGCCGGGCCCGCCCGGCGAAGGCCAGACGCTGATGTGGGTGCGAATTCCCGACGTGATCGAGGGGGTGGATGCGGCCACGCTGGCGGTGCTGGGCGACTTCGTTCCCGCCGGTGTCAGCCAGGCACTGGGCGTTCGCGGTGGTGGCAACAGCCTGGACAACACGTTGCGGGTGGTGCACCTGGTGCCCACCGAGTGGGTGCTGCTGGACATTCGCGTGCACGCGGTGGAGCGCGGTTTCGGCCACGGCCTCGTGCACATGTTCGCCGAGGATGGCACCTTGCTGGCCACCGCCAGCCAGAGCTGCATCGTGCGCTACTGGAAAGAGTGAACCCTGGCCCGAACGGCCAACCGGTGGCCGCCGACCGGCCGGCCCCGGCCCGCCCCCTGAACCCGACCGACCCCACGACCACCAACGCACTCACGAACAGGACGTACCGATGAGCGAGACCGCCACCGCCGCCACCCCCGCCGCCTTGCCGGTGCGCCCCGGCATGACCGTGCCACTTCCCGGGCCGCTGCACACCCACCGCGAACGGCTGAACGAGCTGGCCGACCTGGGCTACACCGACATCTGGTCGGCCGAGGCCGACGGCGCCGACGGCTTCACCCCGCTGGCCCTGGCCGCGGCGTGGGAGCCCCGCCTGCGGCTGGGCACGGCCATCATCCCCGCCTACACGCGCTCGCCGGCGTGCTTCGCCCAGTGCGTGGCCTCGTTGGCCGACGCCGCACCCGGTCGGTTCGCGATCGGCATCGGCAGCAGCAGCAACGTGATCGTGGAGAAGTGGAACGGAGTGCCGTTCGAGGAGCCGTACAAGAAGGTTCGCGACGTGGTGCGCTTCCTGCGCGACGCGCTGAGCGGCGAGAAGGTGGCCCACCGCTACGACACGTTCGAGGTGAACGGCTTCCGCCTGGGCGTGCGCCCAGAGCAGACCCCGCCCATCCTGGTGGCGGCGCTGCGCGAGGGCATGCTGCGGCTGGCCGCCCGCGAGGCCGACGGGGCGATCATCAACTGGCTGGGCCCCGACGACGTGCCCAAGGTGGCCGGCGTGGTGCACGGTGCCGCCGGGGGCGTGCCCAAGGAGATCGTGGCCCGAATCTTCTGCTGTCCCAGCGAGAACGCCGAGGTGGTGCGGGCCTCGGCCCGCTTCGCCATCGCCGCCTACATGAACGTGCCCGTGTACGCCGCGTTCCAGGCCTGGCTGGGCCGCGGCCCTGCGCTGCAGGGCATGTGGGACGCCTGGCAGGCCGGCGACCGCAAGGCTGCCCTGGCGGCGATACCCGATGAGGTGGTGGACCAGCTGGTGGTGCACGGCTCGCCCGAGCACTGCCGGGCCACGATCCAGCGCTACTTCGACAACGGAGTGACCACCAGCTCGCTCGCGATCCTGCCGCTGGACCCAGACCTGCGGCACTGGGACGCCGTCCGTGCGCTGGCCCCGACGGCCGGCTGACACGACCGATCGCGTTCAGGCAGCGCGGCGGCTGGGCCGCAGCCGACGCTGTGGCTGGGCCGGCTGTGGCTGGGCTGGCTGTGGCTGGGCCGATGGCTGGAGATGGGCCGGCCCGGGCGACTGGGGCTGATCGACTGCCTTGGCGGCCAGCTGGGCCTTGATGGCAGCGATGTGGGCCAGCCCACGCTCGCGCGTGCGCTGGTCGAGCCGGAACTGCGCAGGGAGCTCCCCCGGCGACAGCAGCGCCAGCTGCTCGGGGGCCTGGGGGGTGTGGATGCTGTGGGCCATGCTGACATCGTGTCAAAGGGGTGTGACAGAGTTCCCCGCGCCGAAGAAGCCCAGCTCAGCGTGGTTCTTGGGCGCCTCTGTCCCGGCCGCCGGAACAGGACAGCCCGAGAAGCGTCAAGCCCCTGCCACCCCCGCCCCCCCCCCCCCCCCCCCCCCCCCCCCCCCCCCCCCCCCCCCCCCCCCCCCCCCCCCCCCCCCCCCCCCCCCCCCCCCCCCCCCCCCCCCCCC
>JAUSLQ010000098.1 GCA_030645675.1 Actinomycetota bacterium
GGGGGGGGGGCTACCGGGGGGGGGGGCGTAACTGGGGGCGGGGTGTGGCCGGCGGTGGCTACTGTTCGACGTGTGATGGGGCACGGGCCGCAGCGGCGTGGTGGGCAGGGGCTGGACGCGGAGCAGGAGGAGTCGGGCAACCGGGCCATCATGACGCTGCTCACCGGGGCCACCGGCGAGCAGGTCGACCTGGTGCTCACCTGGCGGCCTTTCCCGACGGTCGACGGTCGGGCTGCTGCGGACGACGGCGGCGCATACGAGGTGTGGGCCGCGCGCGGCATGGTGCGGTTCCGCCGCCTGCTGGCCGGGGACGGCTCGTTGCACTACGAGGTGGTCGAGGTGGTGGGCCGGAATCCCATCGCCGACGACGATCCGCTGGCCCTGACCACGATTGCTGCCGAGCGAGCTGCCGCCGCTGCCGGGGGCTTCGACCCCGACGACCCAGCACGGCGGTTCATCGCCCCCGAGCAGCAGAGCTACCCGTTCGGCTACGAGCGCGTGGCCCAGCTGTTCGACTCGCCGAACGCCCCTGACCTGGCCGTCTCGCCGCGCGACTGGTGCTCGGGGTCGCAGCCCGGCACTCACGGCGCGCTGCACGTGCGCCAGGCCCGGGCACCACTGTGGCTCAGCGGTCCGGGCGTATTGGTTGGCCGGCACGAGCTGGCGCTGCGCGCCACCGACATTGCACCCACCTGCCTGGCCGCGCTGGGGTTCCCTTTCGTCGACGGCGCCGACGCCAGCGGCCGCACCAGCAGTGAGCGCGGAGTTGCGCCCGACGTGCTGCTGGCCCGCCAGGACGGCCGGGTGGCGCACGAACTGCTCGACAGCGCAGGCGCTTCTCCCCAACCATCGCGGCTGTACGTGTTCCTGCTGGACGGGATGCACCAGACCGAGCTGCAGCACCAGCTGGAACGCGACCCCTCCTCGCTCCCCCATCTGCACCGGCTGCAACAGCGCGCGGCGGTGGTGGCGGGCGGCTCCATCGTCAACTTCCCCTCCATCACCTGGCCGAGTCACACGACCATCGTCACTGGCAGTTGGTGTGGTCATCACGGGGTCGTGAACCCGTCGTACTACCTGCGCGACGAGCGTCGGATGGTGTCGCCACAGGGCGTGCAGATGGGCACAGAGGTGTTCGCCAGCACGGCCGTGGAGAGCCTGTACGAAGCGTTCCACCGTCAGCACCCGGGCTGCGTCACGGCGGCCATCCACGCCCCGTTCGGCCGTTCCGCTCGCCATGCCGTGCTGGAGGGTCGCAACCTGTGCGACCGCGCCACGGTGAAGTCGCTCACCGCCGAACTGGCCGCGGACATCAACCCGCGCTGGCAGCACGAGCACGCGTCGGTGGCCGGCGAGGCGATGCTCGACACGCGGGGCCTGGCGCAGGTGATCGAGCTGTTCACCCGCACCGACCAGCCGCCGCCCGACTTCGTGTACCACGAGCTGGCGCTCACCGACGGCGCCGGCCACGAGTACGGCCCTCACGGCGACGGCCTTGTGGCCGCGCTGGTGGAGACCGACCGGCGCATCGGCCGCGTGCTGGCCGTGCTCGACGACCACGGTCTGTTCGACGACACCCTGTTCGTCGTGACGGCCGACCATGGGATGGCCCCACAGGCCACGGAGCTGCGCGCCAACCCCACGGCGCACGTGCCCGCCGCTGGGTTGGCGGCCGAGATCGCCGAACCGATGATCTGGCTGCGCGACCTTGCTGTGGTGGTGGAACGCGCCCCCGACGGCCGCACCGGGCGGGTGATCGTGGCCGACAACGACACAGGCATTCACACCGGCAACGACACCGGCTACCACACCGGCTACGACACTGGCGACGACACCGCCAACGACACCGGCAACGACACTGCAAAGCCGCCGTTCGCCGGCGCCGAGGTGGTGGTGGAGCATCACGGCGACGGCGCGCCACGCGTGCTCGCCGCTGGCCTCACCGACGACAACGGCCGCTTCGGGTTCGCCACCCCCAGCGACGTGGACAGCTGCCGCATCGGCGTGGTCGTGCGGGCGACCGGCCGCAATCCTCGGCACCTGCTGCTGGACGGCACTCGCCTGGTGCTCGACCTGCGCGCGGCGCTGTACGGTCCGCAGCGCTGATCCCAGCTGGCCCTCGCACCGGCCCTCGAACCGGCCCTCGCAGCTGGTCCTCGCAGCTGGTCAGCGAGCCGGCAGCGTCCGACCCGCCTCACCACGCACCGTCAGGAATCCTTCTCAACCGCCACTCTCTGTGTGCCGATAGCTCAGGCATGGCGGAACAGCTCGCTCTCCTGCGGCAACGGCTGCAGACGACCGCCTCGATCAGCGCCTGCGCCCAGTTGGTCTGCGACCACATGGTGGCGATGGGTTACCCGCTGCTCAGCGTGTACCTGTGCCGCTCCGGGCGGCTGCGGTGCTTCGGAGCGACCGGCTACTCACAGGTGCTCGACGGTTTCGGCCCGCTCACCGGGGTGATCGCCGGCACCGTGCGCAGCGGGGAGCCGAGAGTGGTCGATGTCGAGACGAGCGACGAGTACCTCAAGGCCGCCGCCTCCGTGGTGGCCGAGGTCTGCGTGCCGATCACGGTGAACGGTGAGACCGTCGGGGCCCTGAACATCGAGTCGCGACACCGCCTCGGCCCCGAAGCCCTGGTCGATGCCACGCTGGCGGCGAGCATGTTCGCCGGCCGGCTGGCCGATCTGGGCGGGGTGCCCGTCCCGACGGGCTGGATGTACCTGGCCGACCAGGCCGCCCAGCTGGTGCAGATAGAGGAACCCAACCAGCTGCTCGACGCAGCTCTGGACGTCGCACTGCAGCTGTCAGGCGCCGACTCCGGCATGGTGGCCGTGGGCAACCGCCACGACGGCCTGAGGCCGGTCGCCGGACGCGGCCCGCTGGGCGATGCTCTGCTGGGCCTCTCCCCCGAACGGCTCGGTGAGATCGGGCAGTGGCTCGACGGGCCGCTGGCGTGCTACTCGTGGGGGGCACCGGACGGCGAGTGGTTCGTGGGCTTCGACCACCTGCGCCAGGCCGGCCTGGGCATGATCGTCGCCGTGGCCCTGGTGCGCGGCGAGGAGCAACTCGGGTACATCGTCATCACCGATCGCCGCGCGACGACACCCAGCACGGAGCTGGTGGAACAACTGGAGCTGCTGGCCGGCCTGGTGAGCAGCTCACTGGCCAACGCCAGGCACATGGAAACGCTTCGCGACATGGCCAGGCGCGACCCCCTCACCGGGTTGGGGCACCAGTTGGCGTTCAGTGATCGCCTGCTGCAGATGCAACAGGCGAGGTCGTCGTTCGCAGTTCTCGCGATCGACGTCGATCACTTCAAGTCGGTCAACGACACGCACGGGCACGAACACGGCGACCGCGTGTTGCGCGGGCTCGCAGGCGCAATGTCGGGAGCAATGCGCGCCGACGACTGCCTGTTCCGCACGGGTGGCGACGAGTTCGCAGCAATCCTCGTGGTCAGCAGCGAGGAAGAGGCCCGCATGGTGGCCGGGCGCCTCGAGGACGCCGCCCGCACGGCGGGCGCCCCCGTGTCGATCGGCGTGGCGTACCAGCACTCCGGCCGCGGCGCCGATCTGTTCGCGCGCGCGGACGAAGCCCTGTACCAGGCCAAGCGGGCAGGCCGGGGCGTCACCGTGTTCGCGCAGAGCGGAGCGTCCGGCAGCGCCGGTTGAGACCCCTGCCGGCGGAGACCCTACGGGGTCAGGTCGTCCGGGGTCGGACCGCGACGAGTCGGGCCGGGGTCAGGTTCCCGGGTCAGACCGCGTCGGCGGCGCGCACGGCGTCGAGCAGCGCCGCCCGGGCGCGGGCCACACGCGAGCGCACTGTGCCGATCGGGCACTGCATCAGCTCGGCCGCCTCGTCGTACGACAGGCCGACCACCTGGGTGAGCTCGAACGCCTCGCGCTGGTCGGGCAGCAGTCGATCGAGCAATTCGTCGACCGACTCGGTGTCGGGGCGGAAGTCCGTCGGCGTGTTGCGGGTGATGCGATCGACCAGCCGGCGCTGACGGTTGCGGCGACGCACATGGTCGGCACAGACGTGACGGGCGATGGACAGCAACCACGAGCGCACAGGGGCGTCGCCGCGATACGAGCCCAACGAGCGCAGCGCCCGCAGGTACGTCTCCTGCACGAGGTCTTCCTCCTCGCCCGGCGACCCGAGCACGGAGCACAGCCGCCAGACGATGGGTTGCGTGCGGGTGACCAGTTCACGCACGGCGCGATCATCGCCTTCACGCGCTGCATCAAGCAGCGGCCGGAGCGGATCACCGATGGCCACGACCTCATCTTGCCAAGTTGTCGCACGAAAGTCCAAGGCATCGCGGTCGGTAGATCCGGCGTGTGGTTCGGCAGGGAGCCGGGAACCGAAGCGGCACGAGCGACGACCTGATCACTGATGAGTTGTGAACGTTGGCAGGAAGCGATCTCTGCCCGGGCCGACGGCGAGCCGGCCGGCATCGACGAACGGCTGATCGACGCGCACCTGTCGCGATGCACCGACTGCCGCATGTTCGAAGCGGCCGTCGCCGGCAGCCGCCGTCGCCTGATCATCCAGCCGGCAACCGCGATGCCCGACCTCTCGCGTCAGGTCGCGAAGTCGAACGCCCTGCTCGATCGGGCAGGCAAGTGGAGCCTCGTGCGAGCGCTGCTGATCGTGGTCGCCGCCGAGATCATCATCACCGCCATTCCCGCCCTGGTGCTGGGCGACGGCGAGGCGAACGTCCACGATGCCCGCCACCTCGGCGCGTTCAGCATCGCGTACGCCGTCGCGCTGCTGGTCGCCGCCGTACGCCCTGCTCGGGCGCGCACCGTGCTCCCGGTGGCTGCCGTGCTGGCCGGGGCGCTCCTGGTCACTGCGATCGTCGACTTGGCCAACGGCTCGGTGCCGCTCGTCAACGAGACGTCGCACCTGCCCGAGCTGATCAGTGTCGTCCTGATCTGGCTGCTGGCCGTGCCGGCCCCCAGCCGCCCGGCGCAGTCGTCCGGCTCCACCCGCGCCGGGCTGCGAGTCGTCGGCAAGGAAGGTGAACGCCGCGCGGTGTGAGCGAGTGCGACGGAGTTCTTCGCGGGCGCGACGCACCCGCCCGGCGGGCGGGCGACTCGCCGAGCGGCGGGACCGGCTACCGGTCGCCGACGCTGACGCGCGTGACGGTGGTGAACGAGCAGAGGTACACGTCGCGCTCGAAACCGGCGGCGCCGAACAGCACCGACTGCAACGGGCTGCCGGTGTCCACCCGCGCCCGCTCGTGCCCCGACTCGATGTCGAGCACTACCAACTGGTCGGCGCCACGAGCGGCGTCGAAGTCGCACAGGAGCAGCTCGCCACCGGCGGGGAACCGCAGCGGATGCGCAGCGTGGTTCAGGTCGTGACGCCACAGCGGAGTGGTGGCACCATCGTCGTCGAAGCGGAACGCGGCCACCACGCCGTTGCCGCTGTCGTACGCCACGGCAATGCGGCGTTGGGGGTCGATGGCCGGAGGGTTGGCGACCATCCCGCCCGGCAGGCCGCACACCTCGGTGAGTCCCACCGCACCCGTGGCCAGATCGACACGCACCAAGTGCAACGGTGCGGTGTTCGTGCCCAGGCCGCGGAACGTGCCGGCGAACCGCTCGCTGCCGGCACCGTTGTCCAGGAACCAGGCCGCGCCGGCGTCGATCACCGCATCCCACCCATACGTCTGCCCGGCCAGCGTGCGGTACGCGGCACGGAACGACGGGTCGAGCCGCAGCGCGGAGCCGTCCCACCCCACGCGCAGCAGGCTGGTGTCACCCACCACGTAGATGTCGTCGCCGTCGGCGCTCAGCCGGGCGATCGACGGCTCGGGCAGCTCACACCTGGCCATCACCGACAACGCCTCCGGCTCCAGCACCAGCAGCTCGGAGGCACCCAACCCGTCGGGTTCGGTGTGCCCGGGGCGCAGGCCGGCGAAGTCTTTCGTCGCGATGCAGCCGTCGGGCAGGATGACGAAGCTGTTGTACGGGCGCGACCGCGGCAGCTCTGTGGTGGCCAACACCTCCAGCTGCGGGCTCAGCCGGTGGGCGTGGCGACCGAACACGACGTAGAGCGACCCGTTGGCATGCGCTGCCACACCGCCCGGCCAAGTGGGGCCGCCGGCCAGGTCCGGCGAGCGGCGCACCATCTCCAGTGTGTGTGGGTGGATCTGCTCGACCCACGAGACCGCGTCGTCGCCGCCGGTGTGGCACAGCAGGTACACCTCACCCGGGTCGCGCAGCACGACCATCGTGGACGCGATGGCCGTGCGCGACACGACGTGCAGTTCGTGTTCCATCGCCCCGGAGAGGCCCTGTGACAACAGCCGCGGAGCCTGCCGGCGCGCCGGCCCGCCGTCTTCCCCGGGCCATGGCCCACCCCAGTACCCACCCGCCATCTCGTTCATGTCATACCCCCACTGCGTTGGCCTGTGTGCGACGCCGACACGGGTCAGACCGGTGCCTCGACATCGGGCAGGGGCGACTTCATCGGTGGTTGGTGGTCCCACAGGTCGGCCAGCAGGTCGCTGCGCAGCGCGGCCAGCGACGGGTCGTTCCAGCGGTTCTCGCGCTGCAGCGGATCGTCGGCCAGCGAGTACAGCTCGCCCTCGGTGCCGTCGTGTACGGACCCCGGCAGATAGGTGGTGCACACCCACCCGTCGCGGGTGATGGTGCGTACGTGCACGCCCACACCGAACAGCTCGCTGTCCCACTCGGTGAGCACCCGCTCGAAGCCGCGGGCATCGGCATCGGCATCGTCGACGGGCAGCGCCCTGCCCTCCATCCAGGGGGCCGCCGGCAGGCCGGCGATCGCGCAGAACGTCGGCGCGAGATCGAGGTGGGCGACCGGCTTCGACACGACTGCGGGAGCCACACCCGACGACGGCGCCGGCCGCCAGATCAGGGGCAGGCGCATCAGGCCGTCGACGTGGTACGGGCCTTTGAACAGCAGGCCGAAGTCGCCGCCCAGCTCGCCGTGGTCGGTGGTGAACACGATGTCGACGTCGTCGTCCCAGCCCCGCGCACGGAACGCGGCCAGCACCCGCCCGACGGCTTCGTCGATCAGCTCGCACTCCACCGCGTTCAGCGCGGTGACCTCGCGAAGCTGGTCGGCGGTCAGGGTGGCCGGCACCCACGCGGCCGGGGCCTCGTAGTTGCTGACCAGCCGCCCGTCGTACCAGGCGCGGTAGTGGTGCGGCTTCGCATCGAGAACGGCCTCGCGCTCGGCGGCATCCTCGATGTAGCCGGCGGGCAGCGGCACGTCCTTCCAATCGATGCGGCCCACCTCGCTGGAGGGCGGGTCCCACGGATGGTGCGGGTCGGGGAAGCTCATCCAGCAGAACCAATCGTCGTCGGCCGGCAGCGAGTCGAGCCAGCTGATCGTGCGATCAGCCACCCAGTCCGTGTGGTACCACTCGCGAGGGATGTGGTTCGCCCACGCCTGCGGCGCACCCGTGTCGCCACCACCCATCGCGTTCACCTCCAGCGAGCTGTCCAGCACGGGGTAGAACATCCCCACTGCCTCGGGGTGGTTGCTCAGCAGCCAGCGGGCGTAGTGCAGCGGGCCGGCCGCGCCATGCGTTGCCGACTCGAAGTGCTCGAAGCCACGGTGCGGGCCGAACGTGCCCTTCGACGCGAAGCCGTTCTCGGCGAAACGGGCGAACGGGTCGAGGAACGGCTCGAAGTGCGGCTTGCCGATGATCGCCGTCCGGTAGCCGGCGTCCTGCAGCACCTGCGCGACCGACGGCGCGTCCTCCGGTAGCGGCACGCCGTTCATCCAGACGCCGTGCGTGCTCACGTGCTGGCCGGTGATGATCGTGCTGCGCGACGGCATGCACACCACGCTCTGCGGGTGTGCCCGCTCGTACCGCACCCCTTGGGCCGCGATCGCGTCGATCACCGGCGTACGCGCGATGGAGCCGCCGTTGCAGCCCAGCGTGTCGTAGCGCTGCTGGTCGGTGGTGATGAAGAGGATCTTGCGGCCCATCAGTGCGTGCCCTCCTGCGTGGTCGCGGCTTCCATCTGCCGCTTCAGCTCGTGCAGTGCCTCGTGCGTGCCGCCGCCGATGACGAGTGCCATCGCCCTCGGGTCGGCCTCCGTGGAGTAGACCACCAGACACGTGTCGTCGTGCAGATCGATGACATCGATCGTGCCGCGATGGTGTCGGAACATCGGTACCTTCAACTGGTACTGGAAGCGGCGCTGGGTGTTGTCGCAGACCAGGATCTCCTCCGGCATCGGGATGCCGGAGTTGGTCACGATGGTGCGCTGGTTGCCGTCCACCGTGCAGTCCTTGATGCCGGGGAACCAGTGGTGCAGCTTGCTCGCATCGCCCGCAAGCGCCCAGACGTCGGCGGCCGGGCGCTGGATGCGGATCTCGTACCGCATGGTGCCGTACATCAACCCTCCACCGGCGTGCTGGCGATGAACGTTGCGATCACCTCGGCCAACTCGGGCCCCCTGTCTTCCTGCAGGAAGTGCCCACCGCCGACGATGGTGGTGTGCGGCTGGCCGGCGGCGCCGGGCACCCGCCGCAGGAACACGGCATCGGCGCCGCGCGTGATCGCGTCCTTGTCGCTGAACGCGCACAGGAACGGCTTGCGGAACTGCTCCAGCACCAGCCAGGCCGCCTCGTTGTCTGCGTTCCCCGGGTCGTCGACCGAGCCGGGCACGAGCGAGGGGAAGATGCGGGCCCCTGCCTTGTAGGTGTCGTCGGGGAACGGTGCGTCGTACGCGGCGATCACCTCCGGCGCCAGCTCGGTGGCACTGCCGCCGTTGACGATGTTCCCGATGGGGAACGCCGGCGACTCGCGAGAGAACTTCTGCCAGGCGAGGAACGCCTCACCCAACCCGGCGCCGGCCACCGGCAGTCCGGTGTTGCCCACCACCACCCGCGCGTAACGCTGAGGCGCGGCCGCCACCAGCCGCAGGCCCACCAAGCCACCCCAGTCCTGCCCGAAGAACGTGATGTCGTGCAGGTCGAGATGGTCGAACAGCAGCTCGCGCATCCACTCCACGTGGCGGGCGTAGGTGTAGTCGTGCTGCTCTGCAGGCTTGTCGCTCTTGCCGAAGCCCACCAGATCCGGGGCGATCACGCGGTGGCCGGCTGCCACCAGCACAGGGATCATGCGGCGGTACAGGAAGCTCCACGACGGTTCGCCGTGCAGCAGCAACACCGGTGCCGCGTCGCGCGGCCCTTCGTCGAGGTAGTGCACGCGCAGCGTGCCGCCGGCAGCATCGCCGGCGGCAGCCACCACCTCCGCGTAGTGCGGGGCGAACGGATACTCGGGCAGGCCGGCAAATCGCTCGTCGGGTGTGCGCAAGATCTGCATGGGGGCTCCTGTGGTGAATACGGGGTTCGAGGCGTGAGTGGTGGGGCTGCGTCAGCGGCGGTGACGCCGTTCAGATGTCGGCGGCGGTGAGGTCGTCGCCGAGGATGACACGGCCGGCGAAGTGTGCCGCGGCCAACGCCCGCCACTCGTCCTCCTGCCCCGGCTGCATCGACGGCACGTAGTGCGTGAGCACCAGCGTGCCCACGCCCGCCTTGGTGGCGGTCTGTGCGGCCTGCTCGACCGTCGAGTGGTAGTCGAGGATGTCGCGGAAGCGCGCGCTGGGCACCAGGTTGACGAGGTCGTCGCGGATGACGGTCTGCACGTAGGCATCCGCGCCGGCGCACAACTGGTCGAGCCCCGCGCATGGCACGCCATCGCCGCCCAGCACCACCGACGTGCCACCCACGTCGAGGCGGAACGCCATCGTTGGTTCCACCGGCTTGTGATCCGTGGCGCCGACGCGCACCGCCGCGGAGCCGACCATGAACTCGTCGCCGGGGCCGACGTCGCGCACTACCGCCGAGGGCCCCTCGGTCAGGTCGGCGTGGTGATCCAGCCGGTAGCGCACGTCGGGCGCCAGCGACGCGAGCGTGTGCTGCACCACCTCGCCGGTGCCCTCCGGCCCGAAGATGGTGAACGGCCGCGGCAGCGGGCTCATCACCCAGCGAGTGGTGATGACGTCGCCGAGATCGGTGATGTGATCGCTGTGCAGGTGGGTGATGAACACCGCGGTGAGCATCGGGGGCACCACCCCCGCGGCCACCAGGCGCATCAGCACTCCGCGGCCACAGTCGGCGAGCACGCACAACCCGTCGGCGGTGACGAGCGTGGACGGGCCGGCGCGCCGCGGGTCGGGGATGGGGCTGCCGGTGCCGAGCAGAGTGATGCGCATGTGAGCTAGGTCTCCAGGAGTCGGGCGAGCGAGTCGGTCAACGTGACCTCGATAGCTGCGCGGTCGAGTTGTTGGTCGTGGCGCAACAACTGCAGCGACTCGAACGAGGTGAGCACGTCGATGGCAGCGACGGCGGAAGCCGCGCCCGCGCCACGAGCCGTCAGCTCGGGGGCGAAGAGGTGCTCGATCTGGCGGCGCAGGAACGAGCGCGAGATGGCGAGCTCGGAGGCGATGAGCGGCTGGAACGGCGCCCGCACTCGCGACACGATG
>JAUSLQ010000102.1 GCA_030645675.1 Actinomycetota bacterium
GGGGGGGGGGCGGGGGGGGGGGGGGGGGGGGGGGGGGGGGGGGGGGGGGCGCGCCGACGCCGGACCCGCTGGCCGGCGTGTGCGGCATCGCGGGCACCGGCGCGACGATGTCGATGCCGCAGTAGCTGCAGAACTGATCGGCGCCGTCGACCCTGGCGCCGCACCCCCGGCAGATCACCTGTGCCATCGAACTCTCCCGCCCGTCGCAGTCGCACCTGCGGCGCGATGCCGCAGATGATCACCGATGATAGGGACCTGCACCCTTCGGCAGCACACAGCCGAGTGTCGCCTCACAGGTCGACGACCACCGAGACTCCGGGCTGCTGGAAGCCGGCCATCGCCGGCAGCGCCGCCGGGATGTCGGCCAGCGCCAGCCGTTGGGTGATCATCGCCTCCGGCTGCAGCCGGCCGGTGGCCATCAGCCCGAACACCTCGTCGAAGCGCGACGCGGACAGGCCGTGTACGCCCAGCAGCTCCAGCTCGTCGCGGATGATGCGCGAGACGGGCAGTTCGGCAGTGGGCGCCGGGAACAGGCCGATCTGCACGTGCCGCCCGAGCGGCCGCAGCCCGAGGATGCCTGCCGAAGCAGTGCCGGCGCTGCCCAGGCAATCGACGGCGACGTGAGCCCCACCGATCAGGTCGTGGATCGCGCCGCCGAGATCGGTAACACCGGTCGCGTCCAACAGGATGTCGGCGCCGACGGCAGAGGCCAGCGCGAGCGCATCTGCCGCGATGTCGACGGCCACGACGGTCGCGCCCATGGCGCGGCCGAGGGCCACCGCCGCCAGGCCCACGCCGCCACAACCCACCACGCACAGCACTTCTCCGGCAGCCAGGCGGCCGCGCTCGACCACCCCGCGATAGGCCGTGGACACTCGGCAGCCCACCAGTGCCGCGGCCTCGTCGGCCACGTCCGGCGGCACCACCACTGCGTTCACGTCGGCGAACGGCACGGTGGTGAACTGGGCGAACGCTCCCCACCGGGTGAACCCGGGCTGCTGCTGCCGGCGGCACACCTGGTGCTGCCCCAGCAGGCAGGGTTCGCACGTGCCGCACCCGCACACGAACGGGGCGACGATGCGATCACCCTCGCGCAGACGGGCCACATCGGCGCCCACCGCCACCACCCGGCCGACGAACTCGTGGCCCCCCACGTGCGGGCAGACGATGTCGGGGTCGGTGCCGTGCCAGCCGTGCAGGTCGCTGCGGCACAGCCCGACCGCCAGCACCTGTACCACCACCTCGCCCGGCGCAGGCGTGGGGTCGGCCACCTCCATGACGGTGATTGCCCCACGGAACTGCTCGTAGACCGCGGCCCTCATCGCCCGGCTCCGCGGCCGTCGCTGGGTGCTGGCTGCCCACTCTCGCCGGGTTGCTCCATCGGCCGGACGCTACCGTGGTCGCATGTCAGCGCCACGACTGGTGGTCTGCGAGACCGACATCACCGGCGAGCCCGTCGATGCGATCGTCAACGCGGCCAACTCGTCGTTGCTCGGGGGCGGCGGAGTGGACGGAGCGATCCACCGCGCCGCCGGCCCGGAGCTGGTGCAGCACTGTCGCCTGCTGGGGGGCTGCCCCACCGGCCAGGCCAAGATCACGCCTGGCTTCCGTCTGCCGGCCCGGTGGGTGATCCACACCGTCGGCCCGGTGTGGCGCGGCGGGGGCCACGGCGAGGCCGAGCTGCTGGCCTCGTGCTATCGCGAATCGCTGGCCCGGGCCGACGAGGTGCATGCCCGCAGCGTGGCCTTCCCGGCCATCTCCACCGGCATCTACGGGTACCCGCCCGGCCCTGCCGCGGAGATCGCCGTGCACACCGTACTGGCCACCCCTACCGAGGTGCAGGTGGTGGAGTTCGTGTGCTTCAACAGCACGGCGAAAGCAGCCTACGACACCGTCCTGCGCGCCCACGACTGAAGCCCGAGCGCGCGGCTGGAACCCGTGCCCCGGTTCGTGCCCCGGCCTGGGCCAGCCGGTGCGTCACGACGCGCCGGCGGCACGGCGCAGGGCGCGCTCCATCAGCTGCGGGTCGCCGAGGCGGTGCCGCAGCTGCCGTTCCAGCCCGGCGATCGGGTAGAGGTTCTGGGGCGCCCGCGAGTCTTTGTGCGGCTCGCTGGCGAAGCGTGGCAGGGTGCCCGTGATCATGTCGGCGCGCTCGACGGCATGCTGCACGGTGCCGGCACCCGGCAGTTCGCAGCGCACGATGCCCGACATCGGCTGGGCGACTGGGCCGGGCAGCCGCAGGTACCAGCTGTAGCGGGTGCCGCGGCCGCCGATGAGGAACAACGGCGTGCGCTGGCCCGGGGCCAGGCGCCCCAGCAGCGCGTGCAGCTCGTCGGGCAGGTACTGCACGTGCTGGGTCTTCACGTAGCCCACTGACCGCGGGTCGATGCGGTGGCGGAGCGGCCCGTCGTACACCACCAGCTCGGCGTCGTGCTGCTCGGCGATGTGCGACTCCACCGCTGTCATCTGCTCGTGGATGCCGAGGTAGATGTCGTCGGGTGCATCGGAGGCGCACGGGAAGTAGCGGTAGGTGCCGTGCGCGGTGACGATCGGCCCGGCCGCCGGCGACGAGCGAGCGAACATCCCCCGCACCACCACGAGCTCGTTCACGCGCGCTTCGGCGTGGTCGGTGATCACCGAACCGGCAGCCACCGAGGCGCACACACCCGCACGGGTCAGCTGCCCGTCGTCGAACCAGACCCGCGCATCGATGCGGCGCACCCCGTCGACGAACAGCACGCTGGCCGGGCGGGCGGTGGCCGCCGGCGGGGAGATCGGCTCCCAGGCAGCCGGCGGCACTTCGATGGCGGGGTCGACGGCCCCGGCGGTCTCCACCAGCTGTGATTCGTCGGCCGACACGCCGTACTCGGGGGCCCAGCTCTCGACGGCGAACTTCATCGACGCGCCACCTCCGTAGGGAGCGGACCGGCTGGCGGCCGAGTGGTGGTGGACGCGAGCGGCATGGCTACACGTCGACCCGTTGGACGCTGGAGCCGTTCGATCCCTTGGTGACCTCCAGGCGCGTCGGCATGCGCTCGGCGAGCTCGCGGATGTGGGTGACGATGCCGACCATTCGCCCGGTGGCGCCCAGCTCCTCGATCGTGCCGGCCACGACCTCCAGCGTGTCGGGGTCGAGCGTGCCGAAGCCCTCGTCGAGGAAGATGCTCTCCAGCGGGGCGCTGCCCTCGGCGGCCAGCTCCATCGAGCTGTCGGCCAGGGCCAGGGCGAGAGCCAGCGAGGTGAGGAAGGTCTCCCCGCCCGACAGCGAGCGGGCGTCGCGCACCTCGTCGGCGTTGCGGTGGTCGACGATGCGGAACGTGCGGTCGTCGACGATCAGCGAGTACTGGCCACCCGTCAGGTCGCCCAGCCGCAGGGTGGCCCGTGCCACCAGGTCGTGCACTGCTTCCTCCAACAGCCAACCCTGGAACCCGTCGGCGCGCAGGTGGTGGCCCAGGTCGCGGGCGACGGCAGCCTGCGCGCGCAGCTCGGCCACCCGGGCCTCGGTGTCGGCCAGCTGCCGGCGCTGTTGCTGCGCGTCGGCCAGGTCGCGCTGGGCCTCGCTGTCGGCCTGCACGAGCAGGTCGCGCAGCTCGGCGACAGAAGCATCCGGCCGATCGACGAACGGGCCCACGAGCAAACGGATGCCCTGCACCTGTGCGGCATGTGCGGCGGCAGCCACGCCGTGCTGGGCAGCGACTTCGGCGAACTGCGCCTCGCATGTGCCGGCCTGCTCGGCCGCCCACGACACCAGCGCCTGCCAATCGAGCACCAGCGAGTCGGTGGCTGCCGGCGGGCGCAGCGCCGCCACGCTGTCGCGGGCCGCCTCGTAGGCGCGGCGACGCTCGCCCTCGCCGGCCGTGAGCGCCGCCAGCCGAGCCTGGCTCTGCTGATGCTCGGCCTGCGCCGCGTGTTCGGCCTCCTGGGCGGTGTCGCGGGCCGCTGCCAGCGCACGGGCCTGCGCCACCTGCGCCTCGGCGGCCGCTTCGTCGGGCTGGCCGGCCACGTGCAGCTGCGCGTGTTGCGCCTCGGCGACCAGCTGGGCTGCGGCGGCGGTGGCCAGCGTGGCCTCCTCGGCGGCCGCCTGCTGAGCCAGCAGCGCAGCCGTGTTCACCGGATCGGCTTCCGCTGCGGCGAGCGACTGCTCGCAGGTGCCAACGTGCTGGCGGGCTGCCGCCGCGGCGGCAGCCAGCTCGTCGAGCAGATCGAGGCGCACCTGGGTAGCCGCTGCGTCGGGCGCGCCGGCCAGCTGGGCACCCAGCTCGGCGATCGCCTGCTCGGCGCGCTGCACCTCGGCCAGCAGCAGATCGCACGCCTTCGCCGCCTGCCGCTCGCCGGCCTGGGCCTGCTGCAGCTGCTGTTGGGCGTCGTGCAGCAGTGCATGATCGACGGTGTGCAGTGCGGGCGCGTGATGCACCACCTGCTCGCACACCGGGCACGGCTGGCCCGTCACCAAGCCGGCTGCCAGCAGGGCCGCTGGAGCCATGCGTTCGAGCCGAGCGACCTGCGCCGCTGCAGCGGCCTGCACCTGCTGGGCCTCAGCCAGCGTCGCGGCCGCCTCGGTGGCACGTTGCCGGTCGGTGGCCAGTGCCCCCTGCACCTGCTGCAGATGCCGGTGCGCGGCCAGAACGGCCGACAGCTGCGCCCGGTCGCCGCCGGCCTGCACCGCGTCGTCGGCGGCCTCGCGGGCGGAACGTGCGGCTTGCACCTGCGCCGTGGCGGCAGCGATGCGCTCGCGCGCCTCTGCCGCCGCAGCAGCAGTGGCCTGGCCCGCGGACACCGCGGCGTCGACGCGCTGCTGGGCCTCGCCCAGGCGCTGGGCCAGCTCGCGGCACCGATGGTGCCGGCTGAGCAGCAGCACTGCCTCGGCCTCCGATGGCCCGGCCCTGGCCAGCGCAGCCGCCTGCTGCGACCGGGTGCGCGCGGCCTCCCACTGGGCCGCTGCCACTTGCACGGAAGCCTCGGCCTCGGCCATCGACGCGTGAGCCTGCTGCAGGTCGGCGGGGGCCACCACTGCGGCCAGCAGTTGCAGGCTGCCCTCCAGCTGGCCCTGCCGTGCGGCCAGCGCTGCCAGCGCAGTCTCGGCCGCTGCCACCTCGGCAGCGGCGGCCGCCAGCTGGGCCCGGGCCGCAGCCACGGCTCCCGCCCGCTGCTGCAGCTGGGCCAGCACATCGTCGGAGAGGTGGCCACTGTCGGCGATGGTGCCGGCCAGCAGCTCGGCCGCGTTGTGCTGATCCTTCGCCCGTTCGCGTGCGGCCTTCGCCAGCCGCTCGTACATGCCCAGGCCTAGCAGCTCGCGCAGCAGTTCTTGGCGCACGGCCGGCTTGTCGTGCAGGAACTCCTGGAAGCGGCCCTGCGGCAGCACGACGGTCTTGTTGAAACGCTCGAACGTCAAGCCCAGCAGGGCCACCACCCGCTCGGTGACCTCCTTGCCGGAGGCCAGCACCTCGGTGCCGCACTCCAGCCGCACTTCCTTCGCCTTGCCACCGCCGTCCTTCGTGCGGGCCACGACGCGCGTCACGGTGTAGCGGGTGCCGGCGACGTCGAACGTCAGGCGCACCCGCGCCTCTGCCGACAGCTGGTTGATGACGGGGGCGACGGCCTTCTCGTCGTAGCGTGCCACCGAACCGAACAGTGCGAACGTCATCGCGTCGATGATGCTGCTCTTGCCGGCGCCCGTGGCCCCGACCAGCGCCACCAGCTCGATGTCGGCGAAGTCGATCTCCGCGGGTTCGCGGAACGCGGAGAAGCCCCGCAGCTCCAGCCGGACCGGCCTCATCCGCCCACCCACTCGACATTGGCATTGGCATCGGCATCGGCATCGGCATCGAGCAGCTGGGCGAACAGCAGGCCGAGCCGCGGGTCGTCGACGCCCTGCAGTTCCAGGTACTCGTGGAACAGCTCGTGCGGGGTGCGGCCCTGGCGGCGCGCGACCACCGGCCCGGCGCCACCCGCCGCCGGTTCCACCACCACATCCACTGCCCGCTCGCCGAACATCGCCCGCACCTCGTCGCCCAGGCCGGCGCGGCGCGGTTCGCGCACCACCAACCGCAGCCAGGCGTCGTCGTCGGGCACCGACTCGCGCAGCTGCTGCACCGTTCCGTGGTGCACGCACAGCTCGCGGCCGGCCGCCAGCGGCACGGCCGTCACCTTCGCCGGCAACCCCGGCTGCAGCTGCACCACGTTGACCTGCTTGCGCTGGGCCACTTCGCCGAAGTCGAGCTGCAGGGGCGAGCCGCAGTAGTGGATGGCCGAGGCGCCGGCCAGCTGCTGGGCGCGGTGCAGGTGGCCCAGGGCGACGTAGCCGGCGGTGGCGGGGAACGCCGTGGACTGGATGGCGTACTCCTGCACGAGGTGCGCTGCCCGCTCGCCACCGCCCACCGTTCCGCCGGCGACGTAGGCGTGGGCCACCAGCACGTTCGCCGCCTCGGCGTGGAACGAAGCGGTCAGCATGTGCACCACGGCCGTCAGCCGCTGGGCGTAGAGCAACGCGTGCTCGAACCCCTGGCCCTGCATCAACTGCTCGCTGCGCACGATGCCGCGCTGCGACACGAACGGCAGCAGGGCCAGGTTCACGGGCGTGCCATCGGCGGCGGTGAACTGTCGTACACCGCCATCGTCGGGCCGGGCCGGTTCGCTGACCACGTGCACCCTTGCACGCTGGAACAGCGGGGCGAGCGCGTGGAGCTTGCGGGCGTTGTCGTGGTTGCCGGCCACCACTGCCACCTGCGGCGCCACCTCGGCGAACGCGAGCAGGGTGTCGTAGACGATGGCCTCGGCCTCCGGGGTGGGCGCCGCGGTGTCCCACAGGTCGCCGGCCACCACCACCAGATCGACCTGCTCGCGTTCGGCCACCTGGACCATCTCGGCCAACACGGCGCGGTGCTCCGCAGCCCTGCTGTTGCCACGGATCTGCTTGCCAACGTGCCAGTCGCTGGTGTGCAGCAACTTCATGACAAGCCTTCGAACGGGTCGGCCGGAAGAGCCGCGGCACCGGCCGTGTGGGCGGCGTGGCCCACGATGTCGGCCTCGGCAGAGCGTGTGGCCCACGCCGGGAACGGGAACTCGACCAGTACCGGCACGGGCAGCCGCGGCTGCGACACGTACATCGTGCCGGGCTTGAGGATGGTGGCCCGCTGACGCTGGGCCCCGGGCAACCAGCCGTACTGCTCGCGCCCTGCCTCGGCGGAGTCGAGGCGGCCCACCACCCGCACCGCGCTGTTGGCCACCACCCGCCGCTCGACTTCGCTGGCCGTCTGCTGCGCACCGATGAGGATGATGCCCAGGCTGCGCCCGCGCTCGGCCACGTCGAGCAGGATCTCCTTGATCGGGCTGCTGCCCTCGCGCGGTGCGTACTTGTTCAGCTCGTCGAGCACCACGAACTGCAGCGGCTTGGCGATGCCCGACGCCTCCTTCCGCTCGAACGCCTGGCGCAGCACCACGCCCACCACAAACCGCTGAGCCCGCTCGTGCAAGTTGTGGATGTCGACCACGGTCACCTGTTGGGCGTCGAGATCCAGTGCGTACGCGGGCGCGTCGGCGATGTCGGCTCGGATGAGGTGCTCGACGCGTGCGGTGGCAGAGGCGAAGCGGCGGATGAACGCGTTGATGGTGCCAGCGCCCACGGCCCGACCCGTCCATCGTTGGTCGACGGGTTCGTCGGCGTCGTCGGGGATCAGCTTGCGTTCGATGAACTCCACCAGGTCGCGGAAGGAACGCACGGTGGTGCCCTCGATGCGCACCGCCCCGTCGGGCCCGCTGCCTGTTCGCGCCGCCTCCATCAGCCGCGCGGTCACCGACTGCACGACGATGGTGTACTGCTGGCGTTCGTCTTCCGCATCCGCGAACAGGAACGGCAGCAGACCCTGTGCGCAGAACTGGGCGATGGTCCAGAAGAAGGGCCGCACACCCACCGCCCGCGACCCCACGTCGGGGGTTGCGTTGGGGTCGCCCTTGCGCGGCGGGGCCAGCACGCCCACGCTGCGGAACGCGCCCGTGGGCAGCCCCAACAGCCGGTAGCGATCGGGCTGGTCGGGGTCGAGCCGGGTGTTGGGGTGATCGAGGAAGAGCAGGTCTTCACCCTTCACGTTGAAGATCAGCGCCTTCGTGTTGGCGGCCTCCGCGCCCAGCACGCCCGAGTGGAACAGCGAGTACAGCAGGAACGTCGCGTAGCTGGTCTTGGTGGCGACCCCGCTGATGCCGCTGATGTTGACGTGGGCGCCCTTCGTGCCGTCGAGGAAGTCGACATCGAGGAACACGGGCTCGCCATCGCGGCTGAGCCCGGCCGGCAGCTTGCGCTCGACGGTTTCGTAGTCGAGCGCGGCGGCGCGCTCTTCCTCGGTGGCCTTGCGCACCTCGGCCCCGGGCAGCGGGGGCACGAACACCTCCGGCACGACGCGGGTGACCTGCACCATCGCGGCTTCCGACACCTCGGCGGGCAGCAACCCGTCGGCGATGAGGAACACGTCGCTCTGGAAGCGGGCCCCCTCGTGGCGGGCGCGCACCTGGCCGACGATGCCATAGATGCTGAGGATCTCGCCCGTGGGCAGGATGCGGTTCAGCGCCACCACGTCGTCGAGCTGGATGTGGGCACCCGGAGCCACGGCCACCCAGAACTCGAGCGGGGTGGCATCGTCGGTGCCGACCACCCTGCCCACCACCCGGCTCGCCCGCTGTGCCGCCATCGGATCTGCCGTGGGGTCGCCATCTGCCATGGGCCAGTTGTAGCAGAGGGGTGTCACGGCAACAGAGGGCCGCCCGCCCCCGCCCGTTCACAATCGCCCGTGTCGTGGGCCCGACAACGTGAGACGGCGCTCGCCGCCGCGACACGTGCAATCGTGCGTCGGCGGCGCCGTCACCCGTTCGCAACGGCGGCGCAGCCTAGGCTCGGGCGGGTGAGCAGCGGCAGCAGCACGACCTCCGGCCAGGCCCAGCACGGCCAGGCCCAGCACGGCCAGGCCCAGCACGGCCAGGCCACCCCCGGCCCGTCGGCGGCGCGGCACGACTCAGCGGGGCCGTGCCTGTCATGCGGCAGCAGCCAGGCCCGCACATGGGGAACCGGCCAGGGCGCGGCGCGGCTGTGCCCGCCGTGCGCCACGCTGCACGGCCTCGGCTGCCCGTAGGTCAGCAGGCGGCGTGGCGATGACCGACCAACCCGTGCACCCGCTTGCGATCGTGGGGGCAGGGCGCATGGGGCACGCCCTCGCTGCCGCCCTGCCCTGGGCGCACGGCCCGTTCGGCCGCGGGTTCGACGGCCGCGGGTTCGAGGCGACGCTGCTGGCGGTACCCGACGGCGAGCTCCGGGCCGCAGCCGCGGCCATCGTCGCCGGGCCGCTGGTGGGCCACTGCGCGGGGGCCATCGGGCTCGACGTGCTCGCGCCGCACGAAGCGTTCGGGCTGCACCCGCTGATGACGGTCACCCTCGCAGGAGCCGACTTCACCGGCGCCGGCGCCGCGATCGCCGGCACCACGCCGCGCGCACTGGCCTTCGCCCAGCACCTGGCCGACGAGCTCGCCATGCACGCAGTGGAGATCCACGACCACGACCGGGCGGCCTATCACGCAGCTGCGTCGATCGCCTCCAACTTCCTGGTCACGCTGGAAGACGCCGCCGAGACGCTGCTCGCCACCACCGGCGCCGACCGGCGCATCCTGGTGCCGCTGGTGCGGGCATCGTTCGAGAACTGGGCGGCACTGGGCGGCCAGCGGGCGATCACCGGGCCGATCGCCCGTGGCGACGAGGCGACAGTGGCCCGCCAGCGCGCCGCCGTTGCCGAGCGCACACCGCAACTGCTGCCGATGTTCGACGAGCTGTGCGCTCGCACCCGCGCGCTGGTGGCCGGGGGCCGGTGACCGGGTGCGCACCGCCGCGTGTCGACGACCCCTTCACAGGTTCAGACAGCGGAAGCCCAGCGCCAGCACGGTGACCGGCAGCACGACCGCAAGCGCCCACATCGCCCGCCGGCCCGACGAGCCCCACAGCACCAGCCACGCGCTGCCGGCGATCTCGTACGACTGCCGGAAGTCGGCCGGCACTGTCAGCACCGCATCGGTGGAGCACACCAGCACACCCAACGACCCCACGCCCAGCAGCAGCTCCCACGGCCGGGTCGCCCACGCCACCGCCCGCCCGTCGGAGGTGACGGCCCACACGATCAGGAACACCAGCGCGACGAAGCAGAGCAACGCCAGCGACGCGCCGATGCTGACGAAGTGGTTCGAGGCCAGCCCGGAGCCGGCGTCGTCCAGCCAACGGCGAAACGCCGGCCACACGTCGCGGAACGGCCACGTGGAGTTCGTCTCCGAGCTGCTCGTCGCCGGTAGTTCACCCGTGATGTGTGCGACGGCGAACTGCCAGCCGAGAAAGGCCACTGCCGCTGGCACTGCCACCAGCGCGGCCGGAGCGAGTGCGGCCCGCCACGTGGCGGAGCGCCGCTGGTGCAAGAGCACACCGATGGCCAAGGCTGCCACGGCCAGCACGGCCTGCTCGCGGGTCAGCACGGCAAGCACCAGCGCCACCCCGGCCCATGCGTACCTCGCCCGGCCCACCAGCAGCACGCCGCCGAACACCGCGGCAGCCGCCACCAGCTCCGACAGGTCGCGCCCCAGCACGATGCCGAACCCCCAGAAGCCGGCGATCGCCAAGCCCCATGCTGCGGCCCGCCCGTGGTCCAGTGCGAGCAGCGCCGCCGCGTACGCCAGTGCGCCCACGGCCAGCACGTTGACGGCGATCATCGCCAGCGGCACCAGGCTCGGCCGCCCGCCGAACGACAGCAGCCACGCCAGCAGCGGATAGCCGATGCGCCCGCCGCGCACGCCGTAGTCGAACATGATCCCGTGCGCACGGCCCATCCCGACGGTGGCCGGGTCGACCGCGAGGCGGTAGAAGAACTGGCCGTCGAAGCCGGTGCCGGCCAGCACGGGGATGCCACCGGGCACCGTGGCCGGGTCGGTCCACGGCTGCCCGGCCAGCACGAACATGCCCGGCCCGCCGCCCACCGCCAACAACCGCAACACGACGAACAGCACTGCGCCGACGGCGGCGATCAGCGCCACCCACCGCGCCGACAGGCGAGCGAGCGCCGCCGGCACGCGGATGATGATCGAGGCGGCCATTGCCGTCGAACGCTATCCCAGCACGTATGCCCGCACCCGTCGTGACACCGGCGCCGCGGCCGTCCGCTCACCGTCCACTCCGGCCAGGGAGAACCCCGCTGGCTATCGTCACCGGCATGGCACACGATCGTCTCGGCCCCTGGCAACCGACCACCGTGGAGGAGCGCCTGGACCGCATGGAGTCGTATGCAGCCATCCAGCAACTGGTGTCTCGCTACGCCCGTGCGCTCGACGCCCGCGACATGGACACCGTGGTCGACATGTTCAACCCGCACGTTCAGGTCGGCGCCACCGGCACCGGCCGCGAAGCGTTGAAGGAGTGGATGAGCGGCCTGATGAGCCAGATGCGTACCTCGGTGCACCTGGTGGCCAACCACGTCATCGACTTCGAGAACGCCGACCATGCCACTGGGGTCGTGTACTGCCGCGACGAGCTCGAGCGCCCCGACACCGGCGAGTGGGCCGTGGGCACCCTGCAGTACTGGGACGACTACGACCGCGTCGACGGCCAGTGGTACATCAGCCGCCGCCGCATCCACCGTTGGTACCTCGTCGACTGGCTGGAGCGGCCCGAGCCTGGAGCAGGCGTGAACGACTTCGGCGCCACCATCCGCGAGCGGCTGCTGCCCGACGCCTACCCCAGCTGGCAGGCGTTCTGGGACACCCGCGGCGGCTGACCCGCCGGCCTCGCCCAGACGCGTCCTCCACTGCGGATCGGCCACCGCCGGCGCGCGATGATGCCCCTCGACCAGCGCCACCCACGAGGTAGCGACATAGGAGGCCTCCCTTGCCCGTCGATCCCGCCGCCCAACAAGTGCTCGACATGATCGCCGCCGTCGGCGCCCCACCGCTGCACGAGCTGACACCCGCGGCCGCCCGCGCCGCCTATGCGGGGCTCGCGCTGCTGGCCGGCGAAGGCGCGTCCGTGGCCTCCACCGAGGCTCGCACCATCGCGGGCGTGCCCAGCCTGGTGATCACCCCGCACGGCGACGGCCCGTTTCCGGTGCTGGTCTGGATCCACGGTGGTGGCTGGGTGATCGGCAGTGCCCAGGAAAGCGTGTCCACCACGCGCAACCTGGCTGCCGCCGCCGATTGCATCGTGGTGTCGCTCGACTACCGCCTGGCACCCGAACACAAGGCCCCCGCCGCGCTCGAGGACTGCATTGCGGCCACCGGCTGGCTGCTCGACCACGCCGTCGAGCTGGGCGGCGACCCGACGCGCATCGCGGTGGGCGGCGACAGCGCGGGCGGCAACCTCTCGGCGCTGGTGGCCATCGAGTTCGGGCACCGCCTCTGCTACCAGGTGCTGGTCTACCCCGGCACCGACCTGTCGCTCGACAGCCCGTCGGTGGCGGAGAACGCCGACGGCTACCTGCTCACCAGGGACTCGATGATCTGGTTCGCCAACCACTACCTCGACGGCGCACCGGTCACCCACGAGGACCCCAGAGTGTCGCCCAGCCGCGCCACCGACGCCCAGCTCGCCGCGGTGGCACCGGCCTTCGTGATCACAGCCGAGTACGACCCGCTGCGCGACGAGGGCGAGGCCTACGCCCGCCGCCTGGCCGCGCTGGGTGTCCCGGTGGTGCATCGCCGCTTCGACGGCCAGATCCACGGCTTCTACTCGCTGCCGCTGGTGATCCCCGCCGGCGCCGAAGCCGAGGCACAGACCGCCGAACTGCTGCGCAAGGCCTTCGTCCAGCACTAGCGGTCGTCGCGCACGACGTCACCGGCCTTCGCCACCAGCGCCACGCGGGTGAGCTCGGTGATGTCGTCCAGCGGGTTGGCACGCAGGCCGATCACGTCGGCGTGCTTGCCCACGTCCAGCGCGCCCAGGTGATCGGCCTGGCGCAGCAGTCGCGCGGCGTTGACCGTCGCGGTCCGGATGCTCTCCTGCGGCGAGAGGCCCGCCTGCTGCGACAGCACCACGCACTCCTCTGCGTTCAGGCCGTGATGGTTCCCCGGCGTACCCGCATCGGTACCCATCGCGATCGGCACGCCCAGCTCGTGGGCACGCCTGATGACGGCCAGGTGGACGTCGTTGAACTCCTGCATCCGTGCCAGCAGGTGCGGCGGCATCGAGGCCACCGCTGCGTCGTCGCGGAACAGCAGCTCACCGGCGCACAGCGTCGGCACCAGCGCCACGCCGGCCGCGGCCATGCGGCGCAGCACGGCGTCGTCGGCGAACGTGCAGTGCTCGATGCTGTCGACACCTGCCTCGACAGCGTTCTCGATGCCGCGAAGGGCGTGGCAGTGCGCGGCGACGTGCTTGTGGTTGTCGTGCGCGATCTCCACCGCCGCCCGCAGCTCTTCGAGCGTGAACTGGATGGCGCGTGAATCCTCGGTCTCCGACGAGAGCATCGCGCCGGTGGCCATCACCTTGATCAGGTCCGCACCCTTGGCCAGCTGGCGCCGGGCCGCTGCGCGCACCGCGTCGGCGCCGTCGGCCACCTCGTACATGCCCGGGTAGTACTCGGCGGTGGAGGTGGTGATGGAGAGCAGGCGACCGGCCAGGAACATGCGCGGCCCGGGGATGCTGCCGGCGTTCACCGCCTCGCGAACAGCCATCTCCACGTAGTTCCAGCCGCCCACGTCGCGCACCGTCGTGATGCCCGCCTGCAGGGTTCTCGCCGCAGCGCCAGCCGCGTACAGCGTGATGGCCGCGTCGGAGCGGTTGGCCGCGGCCGCTGGATCGCCCGCGTCGGTGGGCAGCGTGAGGTGCACGTGGCAGTCGATCAGGCCGGGCAGCAGCCACAGGCCCGACGCATCGATCATCTCGTCGTCCAGCGCCCTCCCGGCGTTGCTGCCCGCACCGGCGCCGAGCACAGCGATGCGCCCGTGGTCGATGCCGATGTCGGCCGCCCAGAACGTGCCGGCGTCAACGTCGTAGACCTGCCCACCCATCAACCAGCGCATGGCCGCAGCGTAGGCCGGCGACATCAGCACCAGGATCTGTCCCTCCGCTCCAGGACTCCGCTCCAGGACTCCGCTGGGTCACGGCCAGCGACGCGCCGCTCGTCCTTCCGACATCGTGAGGGCGCGATCCGTGCTAGATACCTCCACGTCGGTGGCAGGCAACGGGGGCAGGCCACGGCGATGACGAACGACGGGGAGAAGAACGATGTTCCTCGAGAGCAAAGTCACCGAGATCGCGATCGGTCAGATCCGTGGTTTCGTCAAGCCGTCGAAAGCCGAGCGCCTTGCCGCGTTCGAACTGTTCGTCGAGCTCTCCGTGCGCGTCACCACGCCGTCCATCGAGGACCAACGAGGAATGATGCGTGACGACCTCGACAACCTGGCGGCGATCGGTGCCGTCACCCGTGAGATCCTGCGCAAGCACGGTTGCGAGGCAGCCAAGAGCCGCAACGATGGCAACATCACGCTCGCGGTCGTCGCGCTGCGCGTGTACAACGAGATCATCCTCCCTCGGTTGATCGCTTGGGAACCTCTGCTACGCGACCACGAAGGGGTGCGCCTCACCAGGGACCCACCGGTGCAGCCGTACGAGTGGGAGCAAGGCTGGGACCAGATCTCGATCGCCACCTTCGACCTCGACGGGATGCGTCGCGAGATCCGCTCGTACATGGACACGTTGGCGGCGATCGCCGGCACACCGTCGCTGACCGACCTCGTCGTGCCACTTCCGCCGAGTGCTCCGATCGACCCCGTCAGCGTGGCCCGCATCAGTGCAGCGTCGGAGGGTCTGGGTGCACCCCGCGAGAGGATGGTTCGCTGGTTCAGTCCGTGGGAGGCACTGGGCACGTTCCGGGCCAACCGCGGCCGGCACCCCGGCCGACCCGGTGCCCGCGACCGGCACGATCGGCAGCCGCAGTGCACGCCGATCACGATCGAAGGCGGGCCTGACGGCGAGACCTGGATCGACTACGTCAGCGACCTCGGCGACGGCTTCGACCCGACGATGGCGGTCGCGTTCCAGCTCACCCGGCCCTCGCTGACGCTTCCCATCGACCGATCCGGTGAACTGCCGCAACCACCCGGCCACCTGCCACGCGGCCGCCTGCTGGTGATGGGCGGCGACGAGGTGTACCCGCACTCCACCGCCGAGGGCTACCGCCGCCAGACGATCCTGCCGTACCACATCGCTGCCGAGGCACAGCGTGGCGACGACCCGCCGCCCGACGTCGCGCACAACGACATCGTCGCGATTCCCGGCAACCACGACTGGTACGGCGGGCCCGAGCACTTCGAAGACGTCTTCGTCCACGCAGATCAGTTCGCAGGGCACTACCGGGCACGGCAGTCAGAGCGTTGGTGGGCGGTGCAACTGCCCAAGGGCTGGTGGATGTGGGGCATCGACACCGCGCTCGACAACACCATGAACGACGACCAGATCGCCTACTTCCGTCAGGCCGCGGCATTGCTGCGAGAAGGCGATCGGGTGATCATCTGCTCACCGGTGCCGTTCTGGCAGTTGCGCCAGAAACGGCAGGCGGACTACTTCGCGCTGCGTTCCTTCCTGCGCACCGAGATCCTTCAACGCGGAGCCCGCACCCCTCTGTTCCTCTCGGGCGACTCGCACTTCTTCGCGCACTACTGGCGGGTGGACGGGGTGACCGACGAACACCACATCACTGCCGGCGGTGGTGGCGCGTTCATGCAGCCGACGCACAATCTGCCGGAACAGGTGCCGTACGAGACCGGCGCACCGGAGTTCAAGCTCGGCGCCCGCTGGCCGCGACCCGTGGAGAGCCGTTCGCTCGGCGCAAGCCTCGGCAGCATCAAGGACCCTCAGTTCCGTTCTCTGTTCGTGATGATCGCACTGGTGCACGCGCTGTTCGCCGGCCTCGTCACCATCCGCCTGGGTGCTCTCGACAAGGTTCGCCTGCCGGTCGAGGCTGCCGACAGCGCCGCCCGGTGGGTGATTGCCGCCTGGCCCGGCTGGCCGATCCTCGCGTTGCTGCTCATCGCGATGACGTTCGCCACCGCTCCGAACAGCCGGGAGTCGCACCTCGTCAAGGGCTCGAAGCGCTACGGCCTGATCCATGGAGCGATTCAGGCCGCCCTCTTCGTCGCAGTCGCCGCGTTCGCGCGACTCGTCGGCCCCGAGGCCTGGTGGTGGCGCTTCTTCCTCGTGCCGCTCATCGGTGGCGTGCTGTCCACCGTGCTGTTCGTGATGGCGGTGCGCTGGACGAATCGGTCGATCAAGGCGAACGACACGCTTGCGTTCAGCTCGGCGCATCTCACCCGCTACAAGCACTTCGTGCGCATGCGCATCAACGCCGAGGGCGACCTCGACGTGTACGTGATCGGCATCGATCCGGTGGGCACCGGCTGGTACCGGACACTCAGGGACGGCGGCCTCGTCCCGCCGTACGACGCCAGGGTCGGCATCTCGAAACTGCACTACGTCTGGGGCCGGACGTTCTCCAACGCCAACGCCGGGCAGTTGGTCGAACGGGTTCGCACACTCGGACTCGGCCATCCCGAGACCCTGTACGCCGCGGTGAGCATGTCCCAACGCCTGCTGGGCGAGTACCGCAAGAACCCCGAGCAGGGCTCGATCACGGACATCGTCGAGAACCTTCGGCAAGCCGTCAGCCTCGCGCTGGTCACGCACGGGGTGACCCACCGCACCACGATCACCTACGGCGAAGCGCTGGCCGAGGCACTGATCGTCGCCGGCGGCGAGCTGGCAGCCGAGGGGCGGTCGCTGATGGTGGAGTGCGCCGAAGCCCGACTGGCCAACGACCTGCTCGAGCGGGAACCCGATGGAGTGCCCTCACCCGCGTCGGCAGCACTGCATCCGGCGACCGTCGACGCATACCTGCGAACTACCGACACCCTCGTCCTGGCGAACCTCAACGACGATGCGCAGAAGTTCCTGAGCCACGCGTTCGCGACGCTGCACGAACACGCGGGCCTCGGGAGCACGGTCGACCTCGCCCGCTTGGAGCACGCCGCAGCGCTGGTCAGCCTCGCCCGCGACGACCACCGCGAAGCCCGTTCCCTCATCGATCGCGGCCTGGCCGCGCTCTCGGCGGAGCCCGACACGTCGGGCGAGATCATCACCGAGGCGATCGCCACGTCGGCGCGGGTGCGGTGTGCCGAGCTCAACGACCCGTACGCCGGCGAGCCCACACGACCGCCGCTCGCCGCGGCCAGGATCGAGGAGCTGACAGAGCTGCTCAACGGGCCGCTCCGCGACCTGCCGGACACTCATCCCGCAGCACTCGAACTCCGGATGGCCCTCGCCAAAGCACACCAGGAGGACGGCTACCTCGCCGGCGCCAAGAGCTGGCTGGAGATGAACGCATATCGGCTGACGGCTGTCGAGTCGCCCGCGCAGCTGCGCGCACGCCTCCTCAACGCACAGCGGCTCGACGAGGTGCTCAAGGCGATGGGCGACAGCGCTGCGAGTCGCTCTCTTCAGCGTCAGATCATCGACGATGGAGAGCGGCTGTTCGACAACCCCCTCGCCATGATCAACGATCGGCTGGCGCTCGCCAGAGAGTTGCGCTGGGCGGGGGAACCGCACTTGGCGACAGGCGAGCTGGAGGAGGTCCTGGCGCGCTGCGCGCAGAAGCCGGGCGAGTCGGCACGGGGGTCGGATGCGGCAGACGTGGCGGCGGCGGCAGGGGCGGCAGCAGACGCGAGCATCCAACTCGCGAGGGTGCACCTCGATCTCTCCGAACCGCAGCAGGCGCTCGACATCCTCAACGCTGTCAGCACCAGGGGAACGCCCGTAGAGGCCAGGCTCGGCATCCTTCACCGGCAAGGCGTCGTCGCTGCGCTGAACGCGCTGGGCACCCCGGAGAAGGCACTGGCGCTGCTGCACGACGAATGGATCCGGGCTGCACAGAAGATGCACACAATCACGTGGGACGACCTCGTCCTCTGTCTGGAACTGGCCCAGCAGCGGGAACGAACGCAGCGCGACGACATCATCGAACTGCTCGAGCCGCGGATTCCGCAATTCGTCGAACACGACGGTGCCGACGGCTACTACACGCTGGAAGCCATGCGGCTGTTCGCCCGCGAACTGACCCGGTACCCGGGCTCGCGCGTGTCCGAGGCGGCGGCGATCCTGGAGTCGTGCCTGGCGCTGGTGAGCGACCCGGCGCACGCGCAGCACTGGCAGGTGCAGGCGATCGAGGCCGAGCTGCTCGAGAACGCGTTGAAGGGTGACCGCGAGATGGGTCTGGCAGTCGCCCGACGAGCGCTGGCACGCAACGACTGGACCTACGGGGACGACCGACACCTCTTCCTGTTCGACAACATCGCGCGCCTGACGCGAGACGACCCGGTGTCGGCTGTCGCCGCTGCCGAGGAGTTCACGGCTGCGGTTCGCTCCCGCCAGTTCGTGTTGTGGGACGAACGCGTTCGCCTGGCCGACTACGCGCTGGCGGAAGCGCTCGAGGCCGACCCACAGAACCGATACCGCGAACGAGCGCTCAGCGTGCGCGAATCGGTCCTGTCCAACGCACTGTGGAACCCGCAGCCCGAGCCGGACACCATCGCCTTCGCACGCTTCCACGTTGCGCGCCTCTCCTCCGAGGTCGGCGACTACCCGCGAGCGATCGCGTTGCTGGAAGCAATCGTCGCGAACCACGATGGTCCGGCCGCGATGTCCGAGCCACTGCGCATCGAGTGCCAGCAGATGCTGGCCGACGCCTACCTCGGTTGCGGTCGTGTCGGCGACGCATTGGATCTCATCGAGCGCACCTCCGCGGCGGCGGCTGCCCGTTTCGCTCGCGCCGACTCGCGCCGGACCGCGATCGAGGAGGCTGCCGAGTGCATCCGAACAGTCGCGGCTCGAGGGCCGTGGGATCCTTCCTCCGTTGCACCGGATGTCTGATCGCGAGAGGATGACAACGTGACGCGTGTCGACGGCTCGCTGCCCACGCAGGGGGTCACGTTCCTGCTCACCGACATCGAAGGGTCCACGCGCGCGTGGCAGGCCGCACCGGAGGCGATGGCGGCGCCCGTCTCCCGCCACTACGAGATCCTCGATGCGGCCATCGCCGCCCATGGCGGCCAGCGGCCCGAAGAGCAGGGTGAGGGCGACAGCATCGTGGCCGTCTTCCGCAGCGCGGCCGGCGCGGTTGCCGCTGCGCTCGCCGCACAGGTGGCGCTGGCCGGCGAGCTGCCCCAGCTGCCGGTACGGATGGCCCTGCACAGCGGCGACGCCACGTTGCGCAACGAACGCAACTACGTGGGCCTCACCCTCATCCGCTGCGCCCGCATCCGGTCCTGCGGCCACGGCCGGCAGATCCTGCTGTCGAACGACACCGCCGCCGAGATCGACGGGGTGCTACCTCCCGGCGCCGGCGTCATCGACCTCGGGGTGTACGGCTTGCGCGATCTGGCCGGGCGCGAGCGCATCTGGCAGCTCACCCATCCCGCGCTCGCCATCGCGTTCCCTCCCTTGAAGGCCGGGGCCTCTGCCACCGGCAACCTGCCCGCACCGATCAGCTCGTTCGTGGGCCGGCACGTGGAGCTGGCTGCGCTGAGCCATGCGTTGGCCGAGCATCGGTTGGTGATGCTCACCGGCGAGGCCGGGGTGGGCAAGAGCCGGCTGGCGATGGCCGCCGCGGCCGCCGGCGCCGACTCGCAGCCAGGAGGGGTGTGGTGGGTACCGCTGGCGGGCAGCGATGAGGCCGGCTCGGTCATGGCGGCAATCGCTCAGGCGTGCGGCCTCGGCGGCACCGGCGACGACCCGTTCGACGCAGTGGTCCCGCACTTCCGCCGCGCGGCCGACGGGCTGGTGGTGATCGACGGCTGCGAGCATGCGGAGACGGCCGGCCTCGACGTGCAACGGTTGCTGGCGGCATGCCCCGCGCTGCACGTGCTGGCGACCGGCCGGGAGCCGCTGCGAGTCGCAGGTGAGTTCGTGTGCGCGGTGACCCCGCTCGCCACCCCGCCGGAGACCTTCGACGGGGGACTGCCCGCGCTCGGCGAGTTCGAGGCCGCACGGCTGTTCCTCGAGCGGGCCGCACCCGCGGCAGGAGGCTTCACCGATGCCGACGCCATTCTCATCGCCGGCATCTGCCGCCACGTCGGAGGGAACCCACTGGGCTTGGAACTCGCCGCGGCGCGCAGCGCATCCACCTCGCTCACGGAACTGGCGAGTGGGCTCGGCACTCTCGCTGCCGCGACCGCACCAACGGGAGGCGTCACCGGCGCGCTGGAGTCGTCGATCGCATGGAGCTACCAGCTGCTCACCCAAGCTGAGCAGGCGGTGCTGCGCCGCTTGGCAGTGTTCGCCAGCGGGTTCGGGTTCGATGCGGCCATTGCCGTCGCCGTCGCCGGAGCCATCGACGAACCCACCGCGGCAGCCGGCATCCGCACGCTGATCGACCAACGGTTCCTCAGCCTCATCGACGACAGCGGGCAGGTGGTGCTCCCGCCTGCCATCCGCAGGTTCGCACGCAGGGAGTCGCTGCGCTCGGACGACGCGGGCGGAGCCGGCGCTCGGCATGGTGCGTGGTTCGCCGGCGTGGCCGAACGGTTCGCCGGCGCGGGTGCCTCGCTCCCCGCCTCGTTGCTGGCGCCCGACGAGGCCGATGTGCTGGCCGCCCTCGACGCATCGATGCACGGCAACGACCCGGAGGTGGCCTACCGCATCATCGTGGGCCTCGGCGCGAAGTGGCTGCAACTCGATCACGCCGAGATGCTGGCCGCAACGACCGAGTGGGTGTGCGGTCGTTCGCCCAGCGACGGTGAACAGGCCTGGGCTGCGGCCGTTGCACGACTGTGCTTCGTGCATGCCGACCGGCAGTCGTCACCGATCCACACCTACGCCGAGGAAGCGCTGGCCATCGCCGAGACCGTGCACGACGACCTGTCGCCGCAGTACCTGGCGCTCGCACGGGTGCCGCATGCCTCCCGACCCTCGGAATCACCCGCAGACCTCGCCGCCGCGATCGAGCTGGCCGCTGCTGCGCCCGGCAGGTCAGTGGGAACTGTCCGTCTCGACATGGCCGCATCGACATGACCCGGGCGACGATCCAGCGATGAGCGCCCAGCTGCGTACCGACAACACCGAGCACGGTCCCGAGCAGGACAGCATCGCGCCCGAGGGACCGCGCGCCGGCGAACCCGCGCACGCCTGGTTGGTGCTGTACCAACCGGGTCGGGCGCCGCGCACGGTCGCGCTGAGTGGCGAGCTCACGGTCGGGCGTCACCTCGGCCAGCCCGACACTGCCGGCCACCTCGCGATTCAGAACGACCCCGCCGTCTCTCGCTTGCACGCGCTGTTCGTCCACAAGGCCCCCGGTTGGTGCGTGCAGGCAGCCGCCTCCACCAACGGTCTGTTCCTCGACGGCGTCCGGATGGCCAACGGTGCTGTGCAGCTGCTCGCGCCGGGCGACGAGATCCGATTGGGCGAGCACACCAGGTTGGTGTTCCACGACCTGCACTCGCGCCCCGCCGACCGCTCGCACACCCAGACGGCGCGCCCGGTACCCGACCTCACGCCGGCGGAGCGACGGGTGCTGCTCTGCCTGTGCTCGCCGGTGCTGGACGGCGACGCGTTCACCCCGCCCGCTACCGTGGCCGCGATCGCGGCGATGCTGTACGTCACCGAGAGCGCGATCAAGCAGCAGCTCGGGCGCCTGTACCTGAAGTTCGGTGTCGACGACGGCCCCGAACGGCGCGTGCGGCTGGCCAACGACGCGTTGACGCGCGGCGCCGTGCGCCGCGCCGACCTGCAGTCGTTCCGATCCGAGACCGGTGGCACCACGACATGACCCCCACCACCGACGAGGCTGGGGGCAAGAGCACCGCCACACCACCGAGCGAGCTGATCGGTGGGCGCTTCCGCGTGTCACGACTCCTGGCCGGTGGCGGCGAGGCCGAGGTGTGGCTGGCAACCGATCAGGAACTGGGCCTCGAGGTCGTGGTCAAGGCCCGGCGGATCGTCGGCGGCGACGACCTCGGCCGGCTGCGGCGGGAGGCGGGCATGCTCATGCGCATCACGGCTCACCCCGGCCTGCCGATCGTGCGCAGCGACCTCGTCGACGGCGACCGGTACTGCCTGATCAGCGACTACATCCGCGGCCACGACCTGCGCACGCTGGTGGATGCCCAGCACGGCGGAGGGCTGCCGCTGCCGACGGTGCTGAACCTGGTGGACCAGTTGGCGGCGACGCTCGACCACCTGCACAGCCACCGGCCGGCGGTGGTGCACGGCGATGTGAAGCCGGAGAACCTGGTGCTGGCGGAGGGCAGCCGGCTGGTGCTCGTCGACTTCGGCGCGGCGCTGCGAGTGGGCGACGACAGCGAGCGGCTGGGCACGCCCGGGTTCTCGGCCCCGGAGGTGCTGGCGGGCGAGGCGCTGTCGCCCGCCGCCGACGTGTACTCGCTGGCCGCGCTGGTCGTGTACCTGTTGACCGGCATCGTGCCCAGGCTGGGCGCAGCGTGGCCCGCACAGCTCACCGGCGGGGGGCTGGGGCGGCTGGAGCGGGTGCTCCGAAGGGGCCTCACCTGGGATCCGCTGGGGCGGCCGTGGAGCGCTTCGGAGTTCGCGACGCGCCTGCGCGAGGCCGCCGAGATGGACGTGCCGACCGGCACCATCACACTGGCGCTGCTCGATGCGACGCGGCCGGTCGCAGCTGTGCCCGGAGCCGGGCCGGGATCGGCACCTTCCCCGCTTGCCGAGCTGGAGGCCGCCGGCGGCAGGGTGATGTCCACTGTCGTGCCGCCGTCGGGCACCACGCTGGTGGCCTTCTCGCGCGCCGGCGATGCCGCCTCGGCCGCACTGGCGGTGGCCGAGGGCCAGGCCGGTGGGACCATCGCACTGCACGCCGGCGACCTCGGCGGGTGGCACGGCGCCACCCTGCAACAGCTCACCGACGAGGTGGCGGCCCTCCGCGCACAGCACTCGGGAGGCGGTACGACGAACGACTCCCCAGGCGCTCGGGTGGTGTGCTCGCCACCGGTCCGCATGCTGCTGGGCAGCGACGAAGCACTCGTCTTCGAACCGTCGGCACATGCCTTCGTCATGCGGCGCGCCACCACAACCGTGGCGCCTACGGGCGTCCACTCCGAAGACCGTGGGCGGTCCGTCGCCTGGCGCAGCCGCGGCTGGATCGCAGCCCGTCGCGCCCGCCCATTGGTGGGCCGCGAGGCCTCGCTGCACTCCGCGACGGCGGCGGTGGATCGCGGTCGGCTGGCTGGCGAGTCGCCGGTGGTGATCGCACTGGGCGAGCCCGGCATGGGCAAGACCCGCCTGCTGGCCGAGCTGGCGGGCCGCGCCGCCGACCGCGGTGAGCCTGTGCTCGTCGGACGGTGCACCGAGTCGGGCGGAGCGTTCGAACCCTTCCTCGATGCGTTGGGCGACGAGCTCTTCCCGTTCGAGGCCGGGCAGCTGGAACGCGACGAGGAGGGCTGGATCGATCGGCGGCGGTTCTTCGCCCGCATCGCCGGCGCGCTGAGCGAGCTGGGTGGGCCGGTGACGATGGTGATCGACGACATCCAGTGGATCGACGGCTCGTCGCTCGCGTTGCTGGCGCAACTGCTCGACGACCTGGCCGGCTCGCTGGCCGTGCTGGCCGGCTGCCGGCCCGGTGCCGACCGGCAGGTGCTCGACGACCTGCTGCAACGGCCGGGGGTCACCACGCTGTCGGTGGGCCCGCTGGCGCGGGCATCGCTCGCCGAACTGGCGCGCGACGCCGGCCTGCAGCTGGGCCCCGAGGCGTTGGACAGCCTGTCGGCGCTCACCGGCGGCAACCCGTTCTTCGGCCTGCAGTTGCTCACCCACCTGCGCGACGTACCGGGCCACACGCTGCAAGGCCACGACCTGCCTGCCGGTGTGCGGGGCTGGATCCTGCAGCGGGTCGAACGCCTGGGCGAAGGTGTGGGGGCCACGCTCGCGCCGGCGGCCGTGATGGGTCGGAGCTTCGAGGTGATCGCGCTTGCCGACGTGCTGGGCCTCAGCCCGCTGGAGGCGCTGGCTCACCTCGATGCGGCGGCCGCCACGGGACTGCTGATCGACGGCGACCACCCCGGCGAGTTCCGCTTCGTGCACGCGATCGTGCGCACCACGTTGGAAGACAGCCTGTCGCCGGCCAGGCGGGCGTTGATGCACGCCGCGATCGCTCAGCGGCTGGAGGACGACGGCGACGACCTGGAGAACCTCGAGCAAGTGCTGCACCACTGGTTCGAAGCCGACCGTCTGGGCAACCCGGTGCACGCTGCGGAAGTTGCGGTGGAAGTGGCGAACAGGGCCACCGAGCGGTTGGCCCACGAGCGAGCCGTGGCGGTGCTCGACCGTGCGCTGGCGGTGCTCGGCTCCGCTGCTGCGACCGGCGAGCGCGATCGGGTGGAGGCACGCGTGCGTGTGGCGCACGGGCGCGCCGACTTCTTCGCTTCGCACCTCGACGCAGCCATCGCGCAGCTGTACCGCGCTGCCGATCTCGCCGAGGCGGGCGACGACCCGGCCACGCTCGCGCAAGCAGCACTCGTCGCCTCCATGCACCGCCGTCACGGGCGCGACGACCCCGACTTGCTGCGCCTGCTGGAGCGGGCAACCGATCGCTGTCCTCCCGAGCCGGCGGTCCTGCCGGCCATGCTGCACATCCGCCGCGCCAGGCTGCTGCCGTCCACGGTGCGCCACGAGCAGCGCTGTGCGATGGCCCGCCTGGGACTGGTCGACCTGGAGCGGATGGATGCAATCGACCGCGCGACGGTGGAGACCGAGGTGGCGCGCGCCTGCTGGTGCCCCGACGACGCCGCCGATCGCGCAGCGCTGACCACGCGGCACATCGACGAGGCTCGCCGGCAGCTGGCGGTCGGTGGCGCGTCGCGTTGGACCGGCGTGCTCATCGAAGCGCTCAACCACCGCTCGGCGGCACATGTGCAGCTGGGCGACCTCGGCCGGGCGCTCGACGACGCCAACCTCGCCGCCCGCCTGGCCGACGATGCCGGCACCACCTTCCTGCTGACGCGCGTGATGATGGGCCAGGCGATGGTGAACAGCACCCTCGGCAACTGGGAGGAGGCGGAGCGCCTGGCCACCGACGCGGTGCGGCTGTCCAGCCGCCACAACCTGGTGCTGGCGCAGATGGCCATCGCCTACAGCGTCGGCCGCGACCGCGGGCAGCAGGCCGAGCTCGCACAGCTGGAACACCGGCTCGGCGCGTTCATCGATCAGAACCCGCTGTTCCTTGCGGCGTTCGCGCTGGTGCACGCCGAGTCGAACCGGTTCGACGACGCCCGTCGCCTGCTCACCACCCTGCACGAGCAAGGCCCGTGGCCGCGCAACTGGCTGTGGCTGGGCACGAACGTGGCCGCACTGGAGGCGGCCCTGCTGGTCGGGGATCGCGACCAGGTGCGGCGGTACGCGGCGCTGCTCACCCGCTACTCCGGGCAGTGGGCGCTAGCGGGTGCCGAGCTGGCCTGCTGGGGCCCGGTCGACCGAGTGCTCGGCCTCGCACATGCCATGGCGGGGCGCCACGAGCAAGCGAGGGTGTTGCTCGGCGGGGCCCTGCGCTCGGCGGCGGACCAGCGCGCCACGCCGTGGGCTGCCCGTTGCCAGGCGGGGCTCGATGCCCTGCCGGCCAGTTCCTCCTGACCCCCAGGTCGTGCTCGCCGAGCGTGGAGGCGATGGTGCCGCCGCGAGCAGCGGTGGACACTGATGGCATGCCAGGGCTGTTGTGCATCGCCGAGACCCCGGCGTGGGTCGACGGCATCGACATCTGCGAGCACCACGCCATCGACTTCGGTGAGGTACGCCGCAGAGGTGTTCGCGTGGTGGTGGTTCGCGCCGGGCGCGGCACTCGTCAGGACGCGCACTGGGTGGAGCACGTTCGCTCCGCCGATCTGCAACGGCTGGCGGTGGGTTCGTACTGGTACGTGTTCCCGTCGCACACGACCGCACACCATCAAGCCGAGCTGTGGGCAGCCGCCATCTGGTCGGCGCCGACGGCATTCGCCGCTGGGCACTGGGCAGACGTCTCCACCACCGACGGGCTCGACCCCGTCGAGCTCGGCCGCTACGTCGCCTCGTTCCTGCGTCGCATGGACGAGTTGCTGGGGCACACCGTGGGGGTGTTCACGATCGGCTGCTTCTGGCGTCGCAACATCAGGTTCGACGTCTCCGACCGCCCGCGCTGGCGTTGTGCCGCCGACGGCCCGACGTCTGTGGATGAACGGAGAGCCGCCGCCGGTGACGCCTTCGCTGTCCGAACGCGGGCAGCGGATCGCGGTGGACCGGGCTGGCACCGCGTGCGCGCGAACTGGCTCGCTCCCCTGCGGGCACCCGAGCTGAACGGGCTGCACCTCGTGCCCCGCGGCCCGTTCGACTCCGTGGCGGAGTGGCAGTCGCGGTGGCTGCGTTCGCCCGACGTCGTGCTGTTGCAGCGGGCGCTGAACACGGCCGGGGCGGAGCTGATCGTCGATGGTGTGTACGGTCCGGCCACCGATGCGGCGGTGCACACCTGGCTCCTGCTGCGCCGGCGAGACCGGCTCGATCCGCCCGACCCGCACCTCCGTTCAACGCCCCTTCCCAGCGCTGCTAGAACGGCGGCCACATGACCACCGCCGACACCCCGACCACCGCGCCCGCCACCGCGCCCGGCGCCTCTGGCACGCAGCCAGTCAGCCGGCCGGCAGGCACGCGGCTGGTCAACGGTGTGTTCAAGGGTGGCGGAGCGAAGGGCATCGCGTATGCGGGCGCGTTGAAGGCGATGCGCGAGCGCGGCATCTGGTTCAGCAGCGTGGCCGGCGCCTCCGCAGGCGCGATCACGGCCTCGTTGATCGCCGCCGGCATGGACCCCGACGAACTGGCTGGCGCGGTTCCCCAAGGGCTGGCGGCCACCCGGTCGCCCATCCCGTTGAGGTTGGGCAAGGCGATCATCGGCCATGCATCGTCGCTGTTCGAGAGCCGCGGGCTGCGCGACTGGCTGAACACCACGCTGGCCGAACGGATCGGCAAACCGGCAAGCCACGCCGTCACGTTCGGCGAGCTGTTCGCCATCACCAGGATCGAGCTGTACGTCGTCGCGATGGATCTCTCCAACGGGCTGCCGGTGGTGTTCTGCCGGCGCACCACCCCGACGGTGGAGATCGCCGGCGCAGTCGCCTCGTCGTCGGCCATTCCCGGGGCGTTCCCACCGGGCCGCGGCGTGTTCCACGGCGCCGATGACGGCACGGTGGTGCACCAGTTCGTCGACGGCGGCACCTGGGCGAACTACCCGGCCTTCGTCTTCCAGGATCGCTCGTTCCGCGCCTGGTTGCTGGGCACCAGCCGGTCGGGCGGCAGTTGGATCGACGCCGACGAAGATGCATGGTTGCGCGAAGCCGAGCGGCCCGTGGTGGGCTTCATTCTCGGCGACCCCGAGCCGTTGGAGCACCGCCAGCCGATGGGCATGGTGCCGGTCGACGGGCCGGAAGTGAGCCGCCGCTTCGACCAGGGGCCCACCTACACGTCGCCCAAGCGCGGCATCTACCTGGTCGGCTCGGTGCTGTCCAGCGACTGGGCGCGGCTGATGATCGGCATCGCGATGGCCGTCTGGGTGGCCCTCAACTTCGTCACGCTGCCCATCGGTGTGCGGCGCTTCTCCACCTGGCTGGCCGAGTGGTCACCCGACTGGTTGTACCCGATCCTGCTGGTCGGCTCGCTGTCGGTGGTGGTGCTGGCGTCGGTGGCCACCATCGGGGTGATGGTGCTGCTGGTGGCCGTCGGGCGGCTGGTTGCCGACACGCTGGTGCCGTCCTTCCAGGCACTGATGGGCGTGCCCACCGAGGTGCCGCCGTGGATCGGGCTGGGCGACGACTCGGTCGTCATCCGTGTCCCGGACGTAGGCCTGAAGAGCATCGACTTCCAGGTCGATCCGGCCGAGCAGGTACGGGCCATCGAGGCGGCACAGCGCAGCGTCGGCACCCAGCTCGACGACGCTGTCATCGGTGGCCGTCTCGCTGCCCTGTTCGACGGCACGGCACCACCCCCCGAGCCCTTCCGCACCGGCGATCGGCCGCTGTCCGAGCCGGGCAACCCCGACCGGGTGGCGGTGGGCGGGGTCGTCGCTGCCGTCGCCACCACTGGCCTGATCGGCGGGTTGGGTTGGTGGGGCTCGAACTCGGCGGGCACCGACGGCATCGGCACGATCATCGTGTCGGTGATCGTGGGCCTGCTGGGCGGTGGCGCGGCGCTGTTGTACGTCGGTGGGCGGGCCGGCGCCCGCGCAGCAAGCCGTGCGCGCTGCGGGGTGATGGCCCCTGCACGCCGCACGGGCGCCGTGGCGCTCGTCGCGATCGCAGTGGGCGTGGGCGCTGTCATCGGCGGCGCAGTGGTGTCGGGGTGGACGATGAGCGACCGCTCCGCCGACACGGTGCAGGCCACGGTGACAGGCGCCGTGGCCAGCACCCGGCCCGACGCCGACGCCGACGACAACGACAACGCCAGCGCCAGCGCCAACGACAACGACAACGACAACGACAACGACAACGACAACGACAACGACAACACCTACACCGTGCAGGCCGACGGCGTCGCCACTCCACTGACGATGATCAGCGATCGCCACCTACGCCTCAGCGAGCGGGTGTTCGTGCGTGTCGACGAAGCCGCTGGCACGGCGGAGTTGGTGGGAGCACTCGACGACGGGCGCTTCGGCCTGGCGGTGGTGCTGTGGATGCTGGGGTTGGGTGCGATCGCCTCCGGCGTACGCCGCCTGAACTGGCACCGTCGCTGCCGCCGCCTGGCCGACCTCATGCAGCAGTGGCAGCAAGCCGCCACCCCGCGATAGCGGTGGACGGCCGAGCCGCGGACTCAAGGATGGTGCACCAGTGAGCGAACAAGCAGCAGCCTCCGCCCCTCAGGTGAGTGCGCCGGCACCGGCCGAGGTGAAGCCGAAGGGGCCGATCGTCGGGTTGGTCATCGCCGCCGCCGTCGCGATGGCCGCCACCGTCTGGTCGTTTCACAACGTGACATCGGCAGACACCGAGTGCGGCCCGGACTTGCGAGCGTCCTCACGAATCGTGGCCCTCGAGCTCGCCGGCACTGCCGATCGCTTCGAGGACCTCGACCTGCGATGCCGGCAGGAGGCTGCCGGCGAGGAAGCGGCATCGCACCCACCTGTCAACCAGATCGAGGCCGACCACGCGACCTTGACGAAGGAGTGGTGGCTCATCCTGGCGTACTCCTTCACGCTCGTCCTCTGGTGCCTGCTCGGCACGGTGGTGCCGAAGCGAAGGGTCACACAGAAGCTCGGCTTCTATCTGATCGCAGCCGCTGTGATCGCTGCAGTCGCCGACATCCTCGAGAATTGTCTGCTGTGGAGTGCGGTCGAACACCCCGCCGATGTCACCGATCCCGAAGCTGGCCTCATCGCTGGCCTGGCCGTCACCAAGTTCATGATGTTCGGGCTCGCCGGCTCATTCGGCCTGGCGTCGTGGTTGGGGGCCGTCGCCCTCATCCTTCGATCGGTCTTCTCCTCGTCGGGTGGCCCGGCGTTCGAACCGGAGACGCCCACCACCACGATCTCCAAGATGCCCGACATCCTGAGGGACCGACGTGGCCAGCAACTGACTCGGTTTCAACGCCCCGACACCGGGGGCGTTCCAGTGGACCAGCCCAGCGGCGTCTGCTTCTCGGGGGGCGGCATCCGCTCGGCCAGTTTCACGGTCGGCTGTCTGCGGGCGTTGCAGGGCAGCGGCCGGCTGCGCCAGGTCCACTACATGTCCACGGTGTCGGGCGGCGGGTATGCGGCCATGGCCTGGCAGGTTGCCCAGCGCTGGAACGAGCAGCACGGGATGGACAACGAGCAGGGCCCACTCGCGAAGGACGCACCCGAGTACCGGTACCTCGCCGACAACTCGCGTTTCCTGTGGCCACCTTTGACGGCGGGGTGCAGGTGGCGATCGACGCGGCTGTTCGTCGGCACGATGGCCAGCGTGCTCCGCGGGATCGGCTTCAACGTGCTGCTCCTCGTGGGCCTGCTGTACGCGGTCGCTCGCCCATTGGGGTGGTGGAGCGGCACGTGGGCGGCCGACGGGGGCCGGCCAGAGGCACTGTGGCAGATCTTGTCCGGCTTGGGCCAGGGCGTCCTCGTCTGCATCGTGCTGTGGCCGGCGTTGTCGCTGCGATTCGATCGGATGGCACCGAAGCAGTTCCGGAGAGATCCGACCGGGCCGGCTGACCGATGGGCTGTGTGGGGGATCGCGGCGATCACGGTGATCGGCGCTGCCTTCCTCATCTGGGTCGTGCTGTTCACCGACTCCCCGGTGCTGGTCAGCGGCTTCGCCCTCATCGTCGCGGCTGTGGCGTTGATCGCTGGGCTCGCCTGGGCAAAGGTCACCTGCGAGAACGACCCCGACGGTCCGCTCGGCGTCAGCGGCGGTGTGTCACTCGCTGCGGTGTGGCTGGCTGCACTGGGGTCGACGAGCACTTGGCCGCGGATCGTGGCCATCGTGTTGATCGCCATCAGCCTCGTGTTTGCGTCCATGAGGTTCAGATCGTTGAGGGCAGCGAGCAGCGTCGGGAACGACAAGACGTGTTCGCGTGCTGGCTGGACGGTTGCCTTCATCGTCGTGCTCCTCGGGGCGGCATGCTCCACGTTCTGGCGCGGGCTCGGCCGCGAGCATGTGGCGGTCTCGGCGATCCTGATGCTCGCCGGCCTCGGCAGTGCCGCCGTCTGGATCCTCCGCACTCGTGCCGGCTCCGGTTCTCCCGGAGTGTTGCTAGCGCTCGTGGCCATCGGCTTCGCCAAGATCTGGCTCGACGGGGGGTACCGGCATTCCGTAGACGGATGGCACTCGATCGCCGTCCCGGAGATCGACGTGATCATCCGGGTGGGGATCCTGCTCGTCGTGATGGTGACCAGCCTGGCCCTCGCCCGACTGCTGTTCACCCGGGCGAGTCGGCGGTCCTTGGTCGTGGTCGGCATGATCCCGCTTCTCATCGCGGCGGTGCCAGCCGCGTACTGGCTGACCGGGGTCGCCCTCAGCTCGTGGAACGCGGTCGTCGGCGTGGTGATCATCGTGTTGCTCCTGTGTTCCTCCTTGGTGGGGCCGTTCGCACACCTCGGTCGCCACCGACGCTTGCCCTACAACGGGCCGGCCGGCGCCGGCGCCAGATTCCTCGCAGGCCTCTCCTTCGCGGCTCTGCTCACGGTGGGCACCGGCCTCCACCTGTGGCGCCACGACGCATTGCACGTCGAGGTGCACGTCAAGGAATGGCTGCTGTGGACGATCGTGACGGCGCTGCTGGTGCTTGCCTACGCACTGTTGGACCAGAAGTGGTGGTCGCCGCACGAGATGTACAAGCAGCGCCTTGGTGCCACGTTCGCTCGTGTCCGCAGCGCCAGCGACGATCCGGAGAAGACCGCGCCGCTGCAGGAGAGATCACGCCTGCCAGTCTGGGCGGAGAAGACCAAGGCCGGTCCGCAGCTCCTGATCTCGGCCGCCGCGTACGACACCACCAGCTTCCTTCCCTCGGAGATACCCACTGTGCCGTTCGTGTTCGCAGCCGACTACGTCGGCAGCGCTGACATGGGCTTCGCGCGCACGGTCGACTTCGAGGCGGTGCTCGGTCGGGTCAACGAGGCCGACAGCACACTGCGCTCAGCCATGGCGGTATCCGGAGCGGCGGTGTCGCAGGCGATCGGCGCCATCCGAAAGGCATCGTTCTCGCAAGTGATCGCGCTGTTCAACCTGCGCCTCGGTGTGTGGCTGCCCAGTCCGAGCTACATCAACAGCTTCCGGGGTGATGGCTCCACCGGCCTCGGTGTTCGCTGGCTGAAGCTGCGCAGGTACTCGTACCTGTTGAAGGAGTTCACCAGCAAGTACGACCCGGAGGATCGCTTCGTGTACGTGACCGACGGTGGCCAGCTGGAGAACCTCGGCCTCTACGAGCTCCTGGTCCGGCGCTGTGCAGTGGTCTACGCCTTCGACGCGTCCGGCGATGGCCCGACGAAGGCGACATCGTTGGTGCAGGCGATGCGACTGGCCAACGAGCGGCTGGGCATCGGGTTCGGGGCAGCCGAGAGCGACGGAGTCTGCGACCCGGCGAAGTACGAGTCGCTCGTCGTCAGCCTCGATCCGTCCGTACTGGACCCTGCCGTACCGGACCCTGCCGTACTGGATCCTGCCGTACTGGATCCTGCCGTGTTGACCTCTCCGCCGATCCTGCAGCTGACGATCTTCTATCCCAGCGTCCTCGGGCTGCCCGAGGCATCAGGCCGGCTGCACTTCGCCAAGGCACGAATGTGGATGGGTGCTCCCCACGAGGTCACCGACTACATCAGCAGAACGGGCGACGCCGAGTTCCCGAACAACAGCACGATCGACCAGTTCCTGGAGCCCGATCAGTTCGCGGCCTACGTCTGCCTCGGCGAGGCGGTGGCCACCGCACTGCTGGCTGCTTCCGAGTTGCCGGCTGCTTCCGAGCCCGCTCCCACCGCGCCGGGCTGACAGCGCACCACCGGCTGTGTCGTATCAGATGCGTTCCAGCTCGGCGCCGTCGAACAGCGGGGTGATGGCCAGTTCCTCCGCGTCGGCTGCCATGGCCTCGTCGTCGGGCACGCCGGCGGCCTTCGCCACCGCCCCGACGATGGAGCCCAGCAGGCGGGCGTCGCTGGACGTGTTGAGGAACAGCTGCGGGCGCCCCAGCACGTAGGCAACCGCTCGCTGCAGCGCAGGGCCTTCGGGCAGCGGCTCGTACCAGGACAGGCGGCGCTCGGTGGTGTCGGGCGACCAGCGCCGGCGTGCCACGGCCTTGATGGTCTGCACTGCCACGTCTCGCTCAGCGCACACCTCCAGCAACTGCTCGACGTCGGCGCGGTACGCCGGGCTGCTCATCATCGAGAAGTTGTAGGGGAACAGCACCGAGTCGTAGTCGAACCGCTGCAAGCTGCGCACGTGCATCGCGGGGATGCGGGTGCCGTGGCCCGTGACGCCGATGAAGCGCACCAGCCCTTCCTCCCGAGCGCGCACCAGCGCCTCCAGCGCACCGCCCGGGCCATGAGCGACGACCCACTCGTCGGGCTCGACCAGGTTGTGCATCTGGACCAGGTCGAGCTGTTCCACGCCCATCCGCTGCAAGCTGCGCTCCAGCTCGGCGCGAGCCGCAGCACCGTCGCGCTCACCGGTCTTGGTGGCGAGGAAGAAGTCGCCGCGGTGCTCGGCAAGGAACGGGTGCAGCCGCACTTCGGCGTTGCCGTACGACGCGGCGGTGTCGATGTGGTTGATGCCTGCGGCCAGCACCTGAGCCATCGTGGAGTCGGCGCGCTGCTGGCTCATCGCGCCAAGGGCTGCAGCGCCGAAGATCAGCCGGGTGCTGTGGTGGCCGGTGCGGCCGAACGGACGGCGATCGATCATGGGCCGACCGTACACCCGGTGCGGCATACCGTCATGAAGGCCGCGACGACGAGCGGGACGACAGCCGTTCAGCAGAACTCGAGGCCGGTGAACTCCCCCGTGCTGCGCCACCTCGCGATGTAGTCGAAGTAGGCCACCGGGCCGTCGGGGTAGCCGCTCGCCCCCAGGCGCTCCTTGCGGCCGATGGGCCCGCCCTCGTTGTTGTAGTAGCCGGGGGTGCAGTCGGGGTTGCCACCGAACGATCGCGGGTTGGTCTCCAGCAGTTCGATCCACCCGCGTTCCGCGGCGGCGGTGGCCTCCACCTGGTCGGCACCCACCGCCAGCGCATGGCCGACGATCGCTGCGATGGTGGAGCCGGCCTCGGTGAGGTTCTGAGTGATGTTCGAGATCAGGTTCGCGCCCTGGCTTGGCCCGACGATGAACAGGTTGGGGAAGCCGTGCACGTTCATGCCGTGCAGGCTCCGCATGCCCTCGGCCCAGTGCTGCGTCAGCGTCTCGCCGCCGCGGCCCGTGGTCTCGAAACCGGCTCGCCGGGCAGCGGCCGTGCCGACCTCGAAACCACTCGCCAAGATCAGGCAGTCGAGCTCGTAGTGCACACCGTTCACCCAGGCGCCGGTCTCGTCGATGCGCTCCACGCCCTTGCCGTCGGTGTCCACCAAGTGGCAGCCCGGCTCGTTGTACGCCTGCAGGTACTCGTCGTGGAAGCACGGCCGCTTGCACAGCTGGCGGTACCACGGCTTCAGCGCCTCCGCCGTGGCCGGGTCGCACACGATCTCGTCGACACGCGCCCGGATCTCGGTCATCTTCTCGTCGTCGCTCTCCTCGTAGGCGCGCAACAACGACTCGGGGCTGAGGTCGCCACCGTTCGCGAGGTTGGCCACGACGCGGTCGCGGATGCGCTTGGCGATGTCGGTCCAGCCGTCCTTCACGAGGTCTTCGTCGGCGAACCCGCCCGATTGCAGGGTGGCGAAGTTCACCAGCCATCGCTGCTGCCAGCCGGGCTGCAGCGTGGCGAACCACTCCGGGTCGATGGGGTGGTTGTTGCGCACGTCGATCGACGACGGGGTGCGCTGGAAGACGTACAGCTCCTTCGCATCGCGCGCCAGGTGGGGGATGCACTGCACCGCCGTGGCACCGGTACCGATGATGCCCACCTGCTTCTCGGCCAACCGCGCCATCCGCCCACCGGCAGGGTCGCCGCCCGTGTACTCGTAGTCCCAGCGGCTGGTGTGGAACGCGTGGCCGATGAACGTCTCGATTCCGGGGATGCCGGGCAACTTCGGCCGGTGCAGCGGCCCGGTGCCCATCGCCACGAACCTGGCGCGCATGCGGTCACCGCGGTCGGTGTGGATGACCCAGCGCGACGTCTGGTCGTCCCACTCCAGCAACGTCACGCGGGTGGAGAACACGGCGTTGTCGTACAACCCGAACGTGGTGGCGATGCGTCTCGCCTGCCCGTGGATCTCGGGTGCGAACACGTACTTCATGCTGGGCATGTGCCCGGTCTCTTCCAGCAGCGGCAGGTAGACCATCGCAGCCGTGTCGCACATCGCACCGGGGTAGCGGTTCCAGTACCACGCGCCGCCGAAGTCGCCACCACCTTCGATGATGCGCACGTCGTCGATGCCGGCCTGCTTGAGGCGGGCACCGGTGCACAGGCCGGAGAAGCCGCCGCCGATGAACGCGACCGTGACATCGTCGAACAGAGGCTCGCGTTCCACTCGCACGGTGTACGGGTCGTCGAGGAAGTGGGCGAAGCGGCCCGTGGGCTCGATGTACTGCTGGTTGCCCTCGGAGCGCAGTCGCTTGTCGCGTTCCGCTCGGTACTTGGCCCGGAGGGCCGCAGGGTCGGTCTGCTCCGCAGCGCTCATGCGGGCGATGGTAGGTGTGAATCAGCGTCGCGCTGCGGTCGGACGGACGCAGTGGTATCCAGCACCGCGCGACCGACTCTGTGGTGCGACACACGCGCCAACGAGGAGGCCGCAGATGGGCACCGGACGTTTCAAGAACGGCAAGTTCGACCTCACGGTGGTGGCGAACTTCGTCATGTCGGCGGGCGACGTCACCGAGTGGGAGCGCGGCCTGAAGAAGGCCTCGGAGCTCTTCTGGGATGCGTCGGAGGGGCAGATCCAGTTCGGCCGCATCTTCGTCAGCGACGATTCGGTGGGCATCGACACGGCGGAGATGATCCTGCATGCCGCGGGCGACCCCAGCTACGGCACCTGGGGCCTGTTCGGCCAGCCGGGGCAGGCGTTGCACCTGATGCCCTACGTCAAGCGCCAGCCCCTCACCGTGCTGCACGAGATGGGCCATCACGTGTGGGCACTGGGCGAGGAGTACGCCGGGCCGGCCGCCTTCGACCGCATCGACACCAGCGTCGCGCCGGCCAACAACTCGACGATCCCACTGGTCGGCAGCACGTTCGCCGCCGGCACGTTGGTCGGCGCCAGCGTGATCCTGAAGTTCGGCGCCGTGCTGGAACGAAAGACCATCACGGCCAACACCACCACGTCGCTGACGGTGGCCTCCGCGTTCTCCCAGTCGCCCGTCAACGACGACGACGGCTGGGTGCAGTACCAGTTCGCGGCCGAGTGCGCGACTGCAGCCAACTCGCGCTTCTGCATCATGGAGAAGAGCCGCAACGCGGCGGGCGAGTTCAACGCCGCCGGCACCTGGGTGCCGGCGACCAACCCGGTGGTGGAGTTCTGCAGCGACTCCAACCACGACCCCGACGGCGACACCCAGCAGGAGGACCGCAACAGCGACTCGTGCTGGCAGACCATCGCCGCCCGCACCGGCTACACCGGCCTGACAGTACCGAACCCTGCCGCGGCCGGGCCGGCCACGGGCTTCACCGTGCCCTCGTGGATCGTGCTGGACAAGCAGCCGCGCTTCGCGGTGGTGTTCGACCGGTCGGGTTCGATGTCGGCGGGCAACAAGATGGCCGACGCACACCACGGCGCCACCTACTGGCTGGAGTTCTGCGCGCTGGCCGACGACCTGCTGACCGTCGTCGCCTACGACCACGCCATCGACGTGGTGGTGCCGCTGACGCAGGTGAGCACACTGGCCCCGCTGACGAACGAGATCGCGGCCATCGAAGCGCTCGGCCCGCGAGGTGCCACCGACATCCGCGACGCGCTGTTCTCCGCCCGCTCGCAGATCATCGGGCCGCCCACCCGGGCCGCCGTGCAGGTCGCGCTGCTGCTCACCGACGGCATCCACAACACGCCGCCCGGTTCGTCGCCCACCGAGGTGCTGCCCAGCTTCCAGGACGACGGCATCCGCATCTACGCCCTGGGCGTGGGCAGCCCGGCGACGGTGGACATGACCCCGCTGAACGCGCTGGCCACGGGCACCGGTGGCCGTTCGTACGCGGTGGGCGACAACCAGCCCGGCCAGATCGAGGCGGCAATGGTCGAGATCAACGCCGAGGTGCGCGGCGGCATCATCACCACCTCGCCGGTGCTGTTCCCCGACAGCCGAGGCAGCACGCTGGACAAGTTCCTCGCGCCGTTCGTCGGCGAGCGGCGCAAGCCGCTGCCGCCCGAAAAGCGCCCTCGGCTGGAGGAGGTCCTGAAGGCCGCGCGTGTCGCCGACATCGACCGGCTGCGGGCGCGGCGTGGGCGGGCGGCCCACCCGCGTCTGGTGGCCATCCCCGTCGACGTGGAAGACGGCACCGCTCGCGCCTCGTTCGCCACGACTCACCCCGACACCACCGACCTGTGGTTGTACCTGGTCGACCCGGCAGGCAACGTGGCCGACCCGGCCGACCCGGCGGTGCACCACGTGGCCAGCCCCGCCCCACATGAGTTCATCGTGGTCGACGGGCCGATGCCCGGCCGCTGGTACGTGGTGGCGGTGCGCATCCGGCCTGGCGCGGCCACCACGGCACGCTTCGTGGCCGGCGGCGAGAACCCCTCGTTGCAGGTGTTCGGCTGGGCCACTCCGGCCGTGCAGTCGGGCTCGCCGGCCATGCTGCATGCGTCGGCCCGCTGGCTGCACCAGCTGACCGGCCTGCGCATCACCGCCGAGGTGCACGACCCCCTTGGTACGACGCGCACCGTGGTGCTCACCGACAACGGCGTGCCGCGCGACGGCACCGGCCAGTTCGAGGCAGCGATCGCGACCACGGTGGACGGCCGCTACACGGGCCTGATCACCGTGTCGCACCTGGGCGACGCGCAGATCGCGGATGCCTCGACGCTGATGCTGCACAGCGCGAAGGACGAGCTGTCGGCAGAGGTGAAGGTGCCCCCGTTCGTGCGCCAGATCCCGTTCTCGTTCGAGGTCGGCTCACCCAGGGACATCAAGGACGAGGAAGACCCTCAGCGGTGGGAGATCCCCGAAGTGCGGGTGCACCCCAAGCCCGACCGCAAGGTGGTGTCCGCCAAGCTGCGCCGCCGCTGACACGGGTGGGCGCCGTTACCGCTCGGTCGATACAACCCCGATACAAGCGTTCAACGGGGCCCGGAGACTGCGCCGCTGAGGCGGCGGGCGCCGAGGTGCACCTTGTGCACACTGGCCACGGGTTCCAGGAACATCAGCGGGCAGGCGCCCGGCACCGTCTGGAAGCCGTGGGTGCGGCACAGCGCCAACGTGCGCCGGCTGACCGCGCCCTGGCCTGCGCCCCTGAACAGCCAGACGTGCTCCACGCCCTTTGCCCCGCACTCCTCCACCGCCCCTGCCGCATCGTCGCCCGTGAGCATGATCATCACGGCGTCGATGTCGTCGGGGAGGTCGGCGATGCGGCGCACGCACGCGATGCCCTCCACCTCGCCGGCCCGCGGGTTCACCGGCACCACCTCGTGGCCGGCATCGCGCAACGCACGGAAGATCACGTTGCCGAACTTCTTCGGGTCGGCCGACGCACCCACCAACGCGATCCGGTCGTGCGCGAGGAAGCGCTGCGCGGTGGCCGCATCCACCACTTCGCGCCCGACACCACGGGTGCGCCAACCGGCGACCGCGAACGCCGCGCCGACCACGATGTACAGCGGCTGGAAGAAGCTGAACTGGCGGATGATCAGCATCTGCACCACGATCCACGCGATCACCAGCGCGCCGACGCAGACCGCGGAGATGCCCGTGCTCGCCCGGCCTCGCGCAGCCCGCGCGGCCAGCACGGTGAACGGCACCGCCACCCACAGGGCCAACGCGATGCCACCGAGCACAGGACTGTCGAACGGCAGCCGCCGCTCGATGTCGCCGAGCGACAGGAAGCCGCCGATCAGCCCGGCGGCACCTCCCCACGCGCTCAGCGCGGCTACTCCGGCGGCGATCGCCATGCCCATGCGCGGTGGCATGCGAACGGGTGCTACGGGTTCTGGGGCGGCGTGCATGATGCCCTCCTCGGCCGTCATCATCGTCCGCCCGCAGCGGCTCGCGATGCAGGGGCCAACGTCCCGACGCGGGGCGCGGCCGCCCACGCGAAGGACACGCAGTGCGCGATTCACACGGTTCGCGCGGATGTCAAACGCGCTCCGCGGTCCTCGCTTGCGAAGTCGCTGAGGTCCCCTTTACGGAGCTGTCTCGGCGGGTTTATGGTCGTCGGTACTGAGTCGATTACCAGGAGGTGCGGTTGTGGTCGTTTCCGTCCAGTTGAACCGGTGGGGGAAGTCGCCCACGCGGCGGCGGGCCCGCAGTCTTGGTGTGCTGGCCGCGGCCGCACTGATCGCCGGTGTCGTCCCTCTCCAGGCCAGCGCCGCCCCGTCGGGTGTCGGCCATCCGTCGCCCTCCGGGCCTTCACCGGTGCTGTTCTTCGCGGCCGACGGCCTGCGCCAAGACCTGGTCGAGCGGTACGCCGACGACGGCGTCGTACCTGGCTTCAAGGATCTGCTGCGCAACGGCGCCAAGGCCGCCGGTAACGGCTTGCTCACCCAGGCCCCACCCAACACGGGTGCCGGGTGGTACTCACTCGCGTCCGGCGCCTGGCCGGCGGTCACCGGCTCCACCAACAACACGTTCCACGTCAACGGCCAGCCGTTCGCCAACCGCACCGCGGCATTCGACCCGGGCGTGCTGCAGGCCGAGACCATTGCCCAGTCTGCCGAGCGCGGCGGGCTGAAGGTGGCCCAGATCGAATGGGCCGGCGGGCGCGGCGCCAGCATTTCGGGCCCCACGCTGGACTACCGCACGTTCCTCTCGGGGCGCGGCATCGCCACCAACTACATCTCGCCCACCGACCTGGCGAACTTCGTCGCCGCCTTCGGGCTGCAGTACGACCACCCGGCCGGGTTCGCCGGTCAAGCAGCGTTCCCAGGGGCCGCGCCCGCGCCGGCCGCCGGGTGGACCAACGTGCCCACCTCGTACAGCCCGGCGCAGGAGATGCGGCTGCGGGTGCTCGACTTCGGCACCGACAAGTACGGCCTGAACGCGTACATCTACGACCCCACCAACGACCACCGCGTCAACTACACCCGCGTGCTGTTCTCGCCCACCAAGTCGGGCACCGACAAGGTGGCCGACCTGCGCGAGGGCCAGTGGGCCGACGTGAAGGTCACCGTGCAGGGCGGCGCCCTGGCCGGCAAGACCGCAGCGATGCTGCTGAAGGTCGAGCGGCTGGCCCGCGACCTGTCGCAGGTGCGCCTGTTCCACACCTCCGTGACACGAGCGATCGCCACCTGGCCCACGTGGCCCGGCGAGCCCGGCTTCACCGGCTCGTTCGAGGACTACGTGGCGGCCACCTTCCCGTCGTCGCAGGCAGCCGACTTCGCCGTGCTGGAGGCCGGCATCGTCAGCGAAGACACCTACGTCGAGCAGGGCCTGTACTGGGAGAAGTCGTACCACCCGATCATCAAGTACGTGCTGAACAAGTACAAGCCGGACCTGGCGTTGGTGGGTTACCCGGTCACCGACGAGTTCCAGCACCAGTTCCTCGGCCTGGTCACCAAGAAGCTGATCAACGGCGCCCCCAACCCGGCGTACGACGACGTCGAGGTGAACGGCACCCCCGACGGTCGCGTGCGCCCGCGCGAGCAGTACATGCGGCGGGCCTACATGGGCGCCGATTCCACCATGCGCCTGGCGCAGGGCCTGCTCGACCAACGTTCACGTCACAGCGGGTCGAAGCTCACCACGTTCGTCGCCAGCGACCACGGCTTCGCGCCGCAGTTCGCTGCCATCGACGCCAGCAAGGTGCTGGTCGACATGGGGCTGCTCTCGCGGCCGCAGACGTCGAACTGCCGCCCGGCCACGGGCGAGACGATCGGCAAGGCCAAGGCCTGCTGGGCGGGCGGTGCGGTGCAGATCTACCTGAACCTGGCCGGCCGCGACCCCGCGGGTGGCGGGCTGGTACAGGTAGCAGCCGCTGACGAAGCGGCCACGGTCGCAGCGATCAAAGCTGCGTTCCTGGCGCTCGCCGACCCCAACGACTGGACCGGCGACGGTGCAGCCGAGGGCTGGAAGGTGATCGACCGGGTGTACACCAAGGCCGAAGCCCGCTACATCCCCAACGGCCCGGGCAGCACCGCCAACATGGCGCACCCGACCCGCACCGGTGATGTCGTGGCGTTCTCCTACCCGCCGTACCAGTTCGACGCCGCCACGCCGGGCACGCTGATCGCCCGGTCGGCGTTCTTCGGGCAGCACGGCTACGTGCCCGACGTGCAGAACCTGGGCGCCAACGTCAACATGCGGGCCACCTTCCTGGCCGGCGGTGCTGGCATCCGGCACACGACGGTGCAGGGTGTGCGCACGATCGACATCGCGCCCACCATCGCCTTCCTGCTGCGTGTTCCCGAGCCGCAGCAGAGCCAGGGCGTGGTGCTGCTCAACGCGCTCAGCAACGGCAACTCCTTCAAGCCGATCTCCGTGGTCGGGCTCACCGACTTCCACGGCCAACTGGAGCCCTCCACGACCGTGATCGACGGGCGCAACGTGTCGGTGGGCGGCGCCGCCCAGCTGGCCACGATGTTCGACGAGGAAGCTGCCCGGCTGCCCGGGCAGACCATGCTGCTCGCCTCGGGCGACAACGTCGGCGCCTCACCGCCGAACTCGGCACTGCTGGACGACATGCCGGCCATCGACGTGGAGAACGCCTGGGGCCTCGACGCCACCAGCTACGGCAACCACGAGTTCGACTACGGCGTTGCCCGCCTGCTGGCCCACCAGGATCGGGCCGACTTCCCCTTCCTCGCGTCCAACATCGTGGAGACGTCCACCGGCCTGCCACCCGCGTGGGTGAAGACGTCGGCGGTGTTCACCGTCAACGGCATCAAGGTGGGTGTCATCGGTGCCAACGTGGAGAACACGCCCGAGCTGGTCTCGGCGGGCAACACCGCCGGACTGTCGTTCCTCGACGAAGCCGAACGCATCCACATGGAGTCCGAGCGTCTGCGCGCGCTGGGTGTGAAGGTGCAGATCGTGGTCATCCACAACGGTGCCAACACCGGTGCCAACGCGATCGACGGCAACCCGGCACAGCCATGGGCGGGGCCGATCGTCGACATCGTCAACCAGCTGCAGGACACCACCATCGACCTGGTGTTGGCCGGGCACACCCACCGCATCGCGAACACGATGGTGGGGCACATCCCGGTGGCCGAGGGAGCGAACGCCGGCGGCAGCTACTCGGTGGCGCAGATGATGGTCAGCGGTGGCGACGTGGTCTGGACCGGCACGGCGACACGGGTGGCGGTGAACCTCGGCGTCGCCCAGCGTGCCGACGTGAAGGCGATCGTCGACGACGCCAACGCCCAGACGGCTGTGCTGCGCAACCAGGTCGTGGGCAGCCAGTCCATCGACATCATGCGCGACCCGGCCCGATTGGCCGAGTCGGCGATGGGCAACTTGGTGGCCGACGCGATGCTCGAGAAGTACCCGGGCATCGACGCCGCGCTCACCAACTCGGGCGGCCTGCGCGCCAACCTCCTGATGGCTCCGCCCAGTGCGGGTGAAGCCGTCGGCCAGATCACCTGGGGTGAGGTGTTCGCAGTGCTGCCCTTCGGCAACCGCACGGTGATCGAGACGATCACCGGCGCCCAGTTGCAGGCCGCGCTCCTCAACGGCTTCGCGCCGTCGTGCGACCCGGCCTTCCCCGGCGGCACAGGGCGTTCGCCACAGGTGTCGGGCCTGGTGATCAACTTCACGTGCTCGGGCACCACGCCGGTGGTGACGGCCATGTACAAGGCACCCGACGGCCCGTTGGGCACCCTGACACCCATCGGCCCGGCCGACACCGTGCGCATCGTCACCAACGACTTCATGTACACCGCCGGCGACGGCTACACCGCGTTGACCGGTGGCACCGATGTGCTGCAGCCGGGCGACGCACTGCTCGACATCGTGGTGGACTACATCGCCCTCCACTCGCCGGTCGCCCCGGTGGTGCAAGGGCGCATCGTCAAGTCATAGGCGTGCAGTCCGTCAGCGTGTCGTCGCCACGCCCCTCAGCCGGGGCGTGGCGACCGCTCGCGTGAAACTTGCGCGGCGAGCCAAACCTTCGCGCTGACTGCGTCGTGCCTTCTGCGAACTCACCGACTCACCGCCGGTCGGCCATTCGCACAAGGAGCAGCACGACATGAGCATTCGCACCCGCCTGGGCAACCGCACCGCCATCATCATCGCCGGGACGATCGGCTTCGCCGCCGGTGGCGCAGGGTTGGCCGCCGCCGCCCTGTCCGAGACCTTCGCCACCGAGACCACGGTCCCGGACGTCTCCACCCCCACCGTGTCGACGCCCGGCTCGTCAGCACCCGACAACTCGGCGCCCGACAGCTCCGCACCGGACAGTTCGGCACCTGACTCGTCAGCACCCGACAACTCGGCGCCCGACAGCTCCGCACCGGACAGTTCGGCGCCCGACTCGTCCGCACCCGACAACTCGGCACCGGACAACTCCGCTCCCGACAACTCCGCCCCGGGCGGCTCCGCTCCCGACAACTCGATGCCGAACAACTCGACGCCGGGCCGGCCGCTGCCGGCACCGTTCACCAAGACCTACTCGTCGGCAGGCGGCTCCATCACCGTCACGTGGGACGGCAACTCGTTCCACCTCGACTCGGTCGACCCCGCCGACGGCTTCCAGGCCGACATCCACGACAACGAGGCGGATCGCATCCGGGTCGACTTCGAGGGCGACGACGACGCCCGCATCGAGGTGCGCATCAGCGACGACGACAACTCCGTCCGGGTGCGCATCGACTGAACCACGGAGCACCGACTCACCGCACCGCGCGAGTTGCGCCGGATGGTGCCGTCAGAGTGCCAGGATGCCCGCTCTGAGGGTGGCGAGGCCGGAGGTGCTGATGCAGTAGCGGGTGCGCGGGCCCTCGATCTCGCCCTGGATCAAGCCTGCTTCGCGCAGGATGCGGAGGTGCTCGGAGACCGTTGATTGGGCGAGGCCGACTTCGGTCACGACATCTCCGGTCACGCATGCCTGGCGACTGTCGAGCATCCGCAAGATCTTGATGCGTGCGGGGTGGGCGAGCGCTTTGGCCATGACGGCAAGCGTGTCGTCGTCGGGTGCGGCGACGTCCGAGGGGGGTGCGGCGACAGTGCAGCAAGGCTCCTGCGCTGGAGCACGCCGCGTTCGTTGCTCGGTGGTCATTGATTGCTCCCTCTGCCGGTGGTGGGGAGGCCGTCGCCGGCGTAGAAGCGTCGTCGTGCCCACAGTGAGACGTAGACCAGTCCCACAAGGACTGGCACTTCGATGAGCGGCCCGACGACGCCGGCGAGGGCTTGCCCGGAGGAGACGCCGAAGACGCCGATCGCGACGGCGATGGCAAGTTCGAAGTTGTTGCCGGCTGCGGTGAATGCGATGGATGCGTTGCGGTCGTAGGGGATCCGCATCCGCATGCCGGTGAAGAAGCTGCCGAACCACATGATCGCGAAGTAGACGAGCAGCGGCAGTGCGATGCGGGCGACGTCGAACGGCTGGTTGGTGATCTGATCGCCCTGGAGAGCGAACAGGATGACGATGGTGTACAGCAGCCCGTAGAGCGCGAACGGGCCGATCTTGGGGAGGAACGTGTGCTCGTACCAGTCGTTGCCCTTGGCGCGTTCGAGGAAGGTGCGGGTGAGGAACCCGGCGAGCAGTGGGATGCCGAGGAAGATCAGCACCGACTTGGCGATCTCCCAGATGGTGACGTCGATGCCGTCGCTGCTGAGTCCGAGCCAGCCGGGAAGCAGGTCGAGGTAGAAGTAGCCGAGCAGGGAGTAGGCCACGATCTGGAACAGGGAGTTGATCGCGACGAGTACGGCTGCGAGCTCGCGGTTGCCGCAGGAGAGGTCGTTCCAGATGAGGACCATCGCGATGCAGCGGGCGAGGCCGACGATGATCAGGCCGGTCCGGTACTCCGGGAGATCGGGCAGCATCAGCCAGGCGAGCGTGAACATCACCGCTGGCCCGATGACCCAGTTGAGGAGCAAGGACATCACCAGTGAGCGGCGGTCGGTCATGACGGTGCCGATCGAGCGATAGCGCACCTTGGCCAGCACCGGGTACATCATCGCGAACAGGCCGATAGCGATCGGCAGCGACACCGTGTCGATCTTCACCTTCTCCAGCTGGTCGTTGAGATCCGGGAATGCTCTGCCGAGGGCGATGCCGGCAAGCATCGCCAGCCCGATCCACAGCGGGAGCAGCCGATCGAGCGTCGACAGCCGCCCGGTCGGGGCGGCAACACCGGGCTCCTCGGCAACTGTCGCGTGTTGGTCGCTCATCGTTCCCACACCCCTGCCATCGTTGATCGTCGAACGACGATGAGTCTACCGGCACGGCCTTGCAGACGGAAAGCTCATCGGTTATCGTCGATGAACGATACAGGGACATGATCGAGGCGACACATGGCTGACCGGCGCGAGATCGACTGGCTCGGATGGGGCACCCGGTTCGTGCTGTTCACCGGGAAGGGCGGTGTCGGCAAGACGACCATCGCCTCGGCGTCCGCCGTGGCACTGGCCGATGCCGGGCGGCGGGTGCTGCTCGTGTCCACCGACCCTGCGTCGAACCTCGCCGACGTGTTCCAGATGGTCACCGGCGAGCATCCGCGCCCGATCCCGGAGGTGCCGGGTCTCGACATCATGGACCTCGACCCCCATGCGGCTGCCGACGACTACCGATCCAGGGTGATCACCCCGTACCGCGGCGTGCTTCCAGACGCCGAGGTCGCCGCCCTGGAGGAGAAGCTCGCCGGCGCCTGCACCGTCGAGGTCGCCGCCTTCGACACCTTCGCCCGCCTCCTCGCCGACCCTGGTTCGATCAGCGACTACGACCATGTGGTGTTCGACACCGCACCCACCGGGCACACCTTGCGACTGCTCAGCTTGCCTGCGGCCTGGTCGGACTACCTGGGCGACAACCCCGATGCAACGAGCTGCCTGGGCCCATTGGCTGGGCTGCAGGACGACCGCCCGATCTACGCAGCAGCAGTCGCCACGCTCAAGGACCCGCTCAGCACCACCGTCGCGCTCGTTGCCCGAGCCGATCGGGGCGCATTGGCCGTCGCCGCCGCGGCAGCTGAGGAGTTGCACCAGCTCGGCATCGATCATCAGATGCTGATCGTCAACGGTGTGCTCACCCACCCGCTCGCCGGCGACCCTGTCGCGTCCGCGTACTCACACGTGCAGCAGCGAGCACTCGGGACGATCCGCGAGAACCTGGCCTGCCTCCCAACCGCCGTCGTCCCGCTGATCGCGCTCGATCTGGTCGGTGTCGCGGCACTTCGGCGACTCGCCTCCGGACCGACGGGTGGCGCGACCAGTCGTGATGCTCGGCCCGCACCGGTCGCGGCGCCCCGCATCACCGCCCTCGTCGACGACCTCGAGCGCGGCGGTCATGGGGTGATCCTCGTCACCGGCAAGGGTGGTGTGGGCAAGACCACCGTCGCGGGCCTCGTCGCCGTCGAACTCGCCCGGCGCGGTCACCGCGTCCACCTGTCGAGCACCGATCCGGCAGGCCACGCCGCCGCGACGGCTGCGGACCTGCCACACCTCACGACCAGCGCGATCGACCCGGAGGCCGAAACCCAGCGATACACCGACGGGCGCATGCACGCCGCCGCCCGCAACGGCCTCGACCAGGCCCACCTCGACCTGCTCGCCGAGGACCTCCGCTCGCCGTGCTCGCAGGAGGTCGCTGTGTTCCAGGCGTTTCACCGGCTCCTCGGGCGCGGTCGCAACGAGTTCGTGGTGATCGACACCGCACCCACCGGCCACACCCTGTTGCTGCTCGATGTCACCGGCGCCTACCACCGTCAAGCAATCGAAGGCGTCGGCCAACAGTTCCGGCACGTCGTCACCCCGTTGATGCGACTCCGAGACCCCGACTACTCGAAGGTGCTGATCGTCGCGCTCGCCGAGACCACCCCGGTCGCCGAGGCCAAGGACCTGCAGGACGAACTCCGTCGAGCCGGCATCGAGCCCTACGGCTGGATCGTCAATGCCACCCTCGTCGACTCGGGCACCGCCGATCCGATCCTCGAGTCGCGAACTGAGCTCGAACAAGCACAACTGGCACGAGTCGCGACCATTGCCCCGCGCTTGTGGACGCTGCCGTGGAACCCCGAGATCGCATCAGCCGAGCCGACCGTTCCATGAGTTCAGAGGCCCTCGACCTCGGCGAGCGACACCGAGACGTTCTCGACGCACGTGCCGGCGCAGCAGGAAGCGGACGGCCAGGACGAACAGGTCGATGATCAGCAGGCCCACCAGCACGATCAGCAGCAGCGGACGCTGACGCGTGACGTCGCTCGCTGTCACGGCTGGGCCAGCGCCCGAGGCAGTGACCCGCCACTCGATCTCGCCGAGCGACGGCCCAGGCACCTCTGCCGACACCACCTGCTTCCAGGTCTGTCCTGCCCCGATCACGCCCGGATCATCCAGCGCCAACGTGGCCAGCAGGTCGTTGCTGCGCACCGCTGCTCCGGCCAACGACACGTGCGAGTAGGGCGCTGTGGACCGGTTCCTCACCGTCACCGTCACCTCGTAACGAGCAGGCCCGCCCAGGCTGGTGCGGGCCCGCTCCAGGGCGCCCAACGGCGCCGGCCGGGCAACGATCGACACGACCAGCGGGTCGCTCGTCGCCGGACCATCCGTCAAGGGTTCCACCGGGTGCCCCACCAGGGTGAAGGGCGCCACCGCGATCTCGTCGTTGAGGCGGCTGGAGACACGGACGACGCATGGGCAGCCCACCGGGGGCACCTCGATCGGCACTTGCACCACCGTCGGCGTGCCGTCGTCGTCCAGCCGCAGGCCGCGGCCGGCCACCATGTTGCAGTCCGCCGACCCGCGACGCGCCTCGTTCCCGCACACGGTGATCGTGACCGAAGCGGCTTGGAAGCCGTCGATGGTGAGCACCACCCGCTCGTCGGGCGCCAGCTCGGTGTCGGCCATCGTCACGGTGGGCCCACTGGTGGTGGGCTGCGCATCGGCACCGGCGGCCGCGCCGAGCACCACGCACGACACGAGCAGCGCGAGCAGCGGAACCCACCTGAGCGGTGACACCAGCGAGTTCACGCGGTCTGCGGTTCGCGTGCGCGTTCGGTGTCGCCGGCCACGCTGGCCTCGATGATCGGCGCATGGCGACCGGCAGGAACCACGGGGCCACGGTGCCGCCGGTGTGCCCGGCGGGCGAGCACGAACAGGATCACGAGCAGCAGCAGCAGCAGGACGGCGACCGGCGGAACGAACGTGAGGTCGTCGGCACTCGCCGCCCCCGTCGCGCCGCCCTCGACGGCAAGGGGCGTCACACTCACGGTGGCCGAACCGAGGAACAGCGCCGGCACGTCGCGCACATCGGCAGTGACGGTGATCCCTTCGCCGGGCAGCAGCTCCGGCACGTCGGGCAACGCGATCGTCTGTTCACCGATGCCGAAGGGGCCGCCGATCGTCAGCGTCGCCGAGCCCCCGAGGCGCACGTTGCCGTGGTTCTCGATGCGGTAGGTCACCCGTGCCGAGCCGCCCATGGGGTTCAGCGCGTGGTCGTAGTCGGTCTCCACGTCGGCGACAGCCAACTCCGGCGAGATCGGGCCGCTCACCCGCACGTACAGCCGGCTACCGATGCGTCGGTCCAGTGTCACCACCTGGCCCTGGTCGCCGGTGCCCAGCGTCTCGCTGGAGGCGAGGATGGCTCCGGTGTGGTCGCCGGGGCGAGCGTCGACCGGGATGGTGATCGTGATCGGCATGGTCACCTGCGTGCCGGCCGGCACGGTGATCAGCTCCTGCGGGAACGCCACCCAGGTGCCGACGTCCACCGGCACCTCGTCGCCCGGCAGCAGATCGAACTGGCCTGCGTCGTTGTTGAACGCGTCTGTCGCGTACACCCGGAACGTCAGCTGCACGGTGCCGTAGTTGTACAGGGTCACCGCATCCTCCAGCACGGCGCCCGGGTCGGCGACGTAGGTGAGGTCGGGCCGGTTGCCGGTTCCGTCGGGGTCGGCGGAACCCGCCGGTGCCAGCGCCCAGCTCTCCACCACTTCGGTCGGCGGTGCCTGGCCGTCCGGCGCCGTCCCGTCGGGTGCGGGTGGCGCTGGTGCAGGGGGCGTCGTCGCGGTGTTCGCGGGCCCGACCATGGGCGGCCCCGCCGACGCAACGGACGCCGGCAGCGCAGACGCGAGGAAGGCCGCCGCCGAGGTGGTGGCCAGGAGGACGAGACGTCGCCAGGTGTTCATGGGTTGCGGTGCAGCTTTCGTGGGGAAACACCGGGGTGGTGTGGAGCGCAGGAGACGCCCCACACCACCTTCGGCGTGTTGGTTGACAGGAGTGCGGGTCAGATGACCGTGAAGGTCAGCGTCCCTGCATAGGTGCCGGAGCGGGCGCTCACCGGGATCAGCAGCTTCACCCGGGCATCGAACTTGGCGATGCCGAGGCCAGCGCCGCTGGCGGCCGAGGAGAGCACCTTCGGCGTGGCGAGGCCGGCAGCCGTGTCGGGCAGCACCGGCGCACCGGCCACCACGGTCTGGTCGTAGCCAGCCGAGGTTGCGTCGGAGTCGTCGGTCACGACCGGGGTCCAGCCCAGGTAGTTGCCGCTGAACGACGAGCCGCCACCGGCGACGACGAAGTCGCTCATCGTGCCGTTGACGGTCCAGCCGGTGTCGGTGTCACGGGTGTCCGAGACGGTGACCTGGTTCAGGCGGCCGCTGGCCGTGTAGTACTGACCGGCGAGCGGGCCGCTGGTGACCAGCTGGCTGGTGCCCAGGTCGAGACCACAGCGGGTCGGGTACGTCGGGCTGGACGGGCTCGGGTAGTTGACGAACTGCGGGTCGGGCAGGCCGGCCGAGTTCAGCGGGGCGGTGCCCACCTGGTCGGCGGAGGCCAGCTCGGCGGGCAGCGACGCGAAGCCGGGCGAGGCGGGCTCGATCGGCAGCGCACCGTACACACCGCAACGCTGGGTCAGCACCAGGGCGCCGGCCGGGCGAACCACGGTCACGTCCTGGATGATGTTCTGCGCGGCGAGCGGCACGGCCGAGACCGACGCCGAGGTGCCGACGTACGGGGCCGGGTGGGTCGGGGTCACGGTGTACGTGTAGTTCGTGCCGGCGGTGAGGCCGGTCACGTCAAACGTCGTCGCGCCGGCGGCTGCCGTGAACGGCGAACCGGCCACGACGGGGCTGACGGCGATCGTGTAGCCGGTGGGGGCCACACCCGTGGGCGTCACCCAGTTGAGCGTGACGGCACCAGTGCCGGGCACCGCAGCCAAGCCCGTCACCGCAGGGCGGGCGCCCGGGTTTGGGGTACCACTGACCACGTTCGACACCGCGCTGCCACCGACCGAGTTGGTCGCGATCAGCGACACGGCGTACGACGTGCCGTTGACCAGGCCGGTCAGGGTGAACGAGGTGGCGCCGGCCGCGAGGGGCAGGGTCACCGTCGGGCCAGCGGTCGGGACGGCCGTCACCGTGTACGACGTGGTGGCGGGCACCGACGTCGAGTGGGTGAACGTGCCGGCCAGCGTCTGATCACCAGCGGTCAGGGTGCCACCGAGGACCGGAGCCGCAGGGACTGCGCCGTAGGCGTAGTCGATCTGGGCGGGGCCACCCGCAGCGTTGGTCGTGATGGTGATCGGGGCCGTCCAGTAGCTGACGGTCGCGCCGGCGAGGGTGCAGGCGAAACCGACCGTGTAGGCACCGGCGGGAACGAACCCGGGGGCGAACACGTTCATGGCGACTGCGGGGATGCCGGTGATGAGGCCGGTGGTGACCGCGGTGTTCTTGTTGATGACCGGGGTACCAGCGGCGAACATCGGCTGGGTGAAGGCAGCGCCGCCCGAAACCGGGCCCGATGCGTTGTAGGTCAGGGTTGCCGGGTCGACCGACGAGGCAACCATGAACGTCTGCCACTTGTAGCCACCCGACGCCGAGTCACCGGGGCACACGGCACCGGAGGGGGGCAGGAGGGTGATGCTGGTGGCACTGTTGCCGGTGAGCGGCGACACCGTGGCGGCGCCGTTGGCCGGGGTACCGGGCGGCAGTGCCGCAGCACTGGACGCGAGAAGGGCGACAGAGGCGATGGCAAGTGTTGCCACCCCTGCTGCGACCTTGGTGATGGTGGTACGCATCGAAGCGTGGGTCCTTTCGAGAGTGGGGAATCGAAGTTGGTGACGGGTGGGTGATCGGTGCGACATCAGAGCTGGCCGCTGATGAGGCTGCCCTTGGTGGCGGTGGAGCCGCAGCTCGGGTGCACCAAGAAGCCGAAGGCGTTGATCGTGGCGGTCGCCGAGCACAGCGCCGACGTGGGGCCCGAGAACAAGGTCTTCAGGTCGTCGTTGCCGAAGGCGCTGGTGATCACCGAGGTCGGGAACACGTTGTAGACGTTGCGCCCGAAGACGGAGTCGCCGAAGAAAGCGGCAGCGGGCACCAGGTTCGGGGCAACGCCAGTGACCGGCGAGCCGAGGTTGACGCCCGAGCCGTTGTTGCTGATCGAGCCCATCAGTGCGGCTGCGTTGTTGCCGGGGGCGACACCGTTGGCCTTGGACACGAACGAGCCGGCCGAGAAGCCGATGACGACTTGGTCACCGGAGTGTCCGGGCAGGGCAGCGAGGGCATCGCCACGAGCCTGCAGTTCGTCGCCGTGGTTCTCCTGGGCGCGACCGAGCAGCGCGTTGCACTCGGTGGTGGCCGTGTTCTCCGCCGAAGCCGAGGCCGTTGTCACCGTGTTCCAGAAGGCGTAGGTGCCCGAGCTGGTCTGGATGCCGCAGGGCACGATGCGCACGCCGGCGATCACCTGCGGACCGGTCGTGAACAGCGAGGTCAGCTCGGCGCGGGTCAGGCTGGCGACCGGGCTGCCGGCAGCCCGGTAGTAGGCGAAGCTCATTCCGTCACGGCCGAACGGGATGTAGGTGAGGTCGGTGCCGGTGTCGCCGCTGGCCGGGCCGCTCGACGAACGAGCGAACTCCACCAGACCGGAGACGTCCTGCACGCCACCGCAGGCGGCGCTGCCGTACAGCGTGCCGTCGATCGCACGGCTGAGCGCCCGGCGACCGCCAGTGGAGCCGTTCGGGCGGGCGAACGTCGGCCCCCCGACCTTGGGGGTGATGCAGTTGTCGGACACGCCGGCGGGCGGGGTGGCGTCGAACGAGATCACCTGGCGGGCACCCGAGGCGGTGCTGCTGTGGATCGGGGTGTAGTAGTCGCCGTTCGTGAAGCCCGTCATCGCGTTCATGACGTCTTGCGTTGTGTCAGAGCCGACGCCCACGGCAGCGGTCAGCTGCTTCGGGTCGGCCGAGGCGGAGCTGCCGGTGAAGGCGGCTCCCAGGCTGGCGGCGAGGGCGACGGTGAGAGCGAGTCGCTTCGTGGTGGATGAGTGCAACATGGTGGTGGGTGCGGTCCCTTCAGGTGACGGTGTGCCCGGTCTCCAGACCGGACGACGGTGATGGTGACAGCCCAACCTGACGGCCACTTGGCCTCCAGATGAACGCTCGACGCCCGGATCGAGGGTTCATGTGGCGGACACCGTGCGGCTATCCGAAACGACCGTTGACGTAATCGTTGGTGCGTTGATCCTGCGGCGAACCGAACATCGCCGCCGTCGGCCCGTGCTCGACGATCACACCCGGCGTACCGTGCTCTGCCAGGAAGAACGCACAGCGCGACGACACACGCGCTGCCTGCTGCATGTTGTGCGTGACGATCACGATCGTCACCTCCGCCACCAGCTCCATGATCGTCTCCTCGATGCGTCGCGTCGACGTCGGGTCGAGTGCGGAGCACGGCTCGTCCATCAACAAAACCCGCGGCCGGATGGCCAGCGCGCGAGCGATGCACAGCCGTTGCTGCTGCCCACCGGAGAGCCCGCCACCCGGCTTGCGCAGGCGATCGCGAACCTCGTTCCACAGGCCGGCCTTGGTGAGGCAGGTCTCGACGATCTCGTCCTTCAGCTCCAGGCTTGCCTTCACACCGGTCAGGCGCAGGCTGGCCAGCACGTTGTCGTAGATCGACATCGCGGGGAACGGGTTCGGCTTCTGGAACACCATGCCGATCTCGCGGCGGGCGTCGGTGAGCTTGCGTTCCACGTCGTACAGGTCGTGACCGTCCACGAGCACCTCGCCGGCCATCGCCGCCGAGGGGATCATCTCGTGCATGCGGTTGAGGATGCGCAGGAACGTCGACTTGCCGCAGCCGGACGGGCCGATCAGCGAGGTCACCTCACCGGCCGGCATGTCCAGCGACACCCGGTCGAGCACCTGGTGTGAGCCGAACCAGGCGGAGATGTTGCGGGCATCGATGCCGGTCAGCGCGGCCCGCGATGCACTGACCGCCGCGACGATCGGAAGCGTGGCGGTGCCGATCGCGGCCTCGGGCGCGGCGATCACTTCCGGGGCAGGCGACAACGGCGTCGTGAGCAGGTCGGCGAGCTGCGACATCGACGGGGCGGGTGTTGCTTCCGCGATCGACAGCGGGACAGCGGCCTGCTTGTCGAGCTGCTGCCACGACTGCTGCTCCCACGACTGCTGCTGACGCACGGCGAGGCCGGGCAGTGCGGCCAACGTGCGGCGGAACTCGTCGACGCGGTCGGCCGCGACCGACACGCCGAAGTCGGGAATGCCGGGGACGATCAGGATCGTCCAACATCCCTCGGCGGCGTGCACGACCCCCTGGATCTCGTCGGTCAGCCACGACCAGACGATGTCGCCGTCCATGGCGGTGATGCGATGCCTCGCGACGGTCACTTCTGCGGAGTGCAGCTCGGTCACCACGGCATCGGGCCGGTTCGCTTCTCCCCGCACCAACTGCACCACGGCGGCGTTGGGGAAGAACGCAAGCTCGGCCTCGGCAGCAACATCGTCGCGCCCGCTGGCCCCCAGGGTGTGCGTCGGTTCGGTGGTCACGGCGTTGCCTCCATGTCGTTCGTGGTCGAGGTGGTCACTGGGTCGGGGTTCACAGGAGGTTCGGCAGCAGGCGGGCGAACTCGCCGGACGTGGCGAGGCCGACGAGCAGCATCGTGGGCAGGAACACGACCCACGTCTGGGCGTGCCCCCAGCGATGCCACGACCACACGACGGCGACCGACAGCGCGATCATCGCCTGCAGCCAGAACGCGAGCACCCACAGCGTGCGGTTGTCGCCGGCCATCATCCGTTCCTCGGCGGGAAGCGCCGAGAAGCTCAGCACACGGGCAGCACCGATCACGGGTTCACCGACGATCTCGGCGTCGACGCGGAGTACTCCGTCGGGCAGGAAGGCGCTGCCGGCGGCGGTGACCAGCAGTAGCCGCGAGCCGCCGGACGCGAGCGTCGCGGGCGCCGGGTCGCCTTCCCGGCGCACACCGATGACGGAGTACTCGAACGTGCCCTGGCCGGTGGTGACGCGGATGAGGTCGTTCTCCTGCAACTCGCCGAGGCGCGCGAACGGCCCGCCGAACGCGGCACGCCGGCCGTACACCACGCTCGAGCCCACCTGGCCGGGCAGCGGGGTGTCGCGGCGATGCCCGGGCCCGTCGAACAGCACACTCGCGCTCGTGCCCTCGCCGATCACCTCGCTCACGCCGATCGAAGGGATCTCGAGGAAGGTCACCGGCGTGCCCGCCGCGAGTGCGTAACCGGCTCTGTCGACGGGGCCGATCGCCGCCGTACCCTTTGCCAGCTGCTCACGGAACGCGTCGAACCGGCGGCCCTGGGCCGCTCGGTGCTGCAACGAGCTGAGCAGCACGAGTTGGATCAGCAGTGTCGCAGTCAGCACGAACACCAACAGCAACATGGCGCGCACCAGCTGCAGCCGAGGGCTCAGCGGCGGCGCCTCGGCGCGGCTCACCGCCGTCGGGCGAGCGCCGCTGCGCGGGCGCAGACGCGCCCACACCGAGGTCGGTTCCGACCGCGGCGGAAGCGTGGCCGTGGCGGTCATCGTTGCTCGGGTGGGAGCACTCGCAACGGCCGCCCGAGCAGGATGACCATGCGGCCGAACACCAGCAGGAGCACGCCCCAGACCAGGAGCGGCAGCGGCGACGAGCCGGTGGCGGAGAGCGAGCCGCCACCGTTCCCACCGGCACCCGAGCCCACGCGCACCGTGGTGGTGGTGCCCGACCCTGAACCCACCAGGGTCGTGGTGGTGGCGCGCACCGTGGTGGTGGTGCCGCCGCCGGCTGTCGTGGTGGTGGTGGCGGCCGACGTGCTCGTCGTGCTGCCGCCCGCCTGGGTGGTCGTGGTCGTGGCCGCCGTCGTCGTGGTGGTGGCGCCTCCACCGCCACCGCCGACGACGGTCCACGTGATGCCCGAGGGCACATCGCCGGCGTCAGCCGCGAACGTGAGCTGCACGTTCCAGTACTTGTCGAGCTGTGTGGCCGAGGCGGCGCCCAGGGTGCAGGCAAAGCCGAGGTTGTAGGTGCCAGCAGGCACGATGGAGGGGCCGCTGGCGCCGAACAGCGCGAACGACATCGTCGGGAGGCCGGTGAGCAGGCCGGGGCCGCCCGCCTCGCTGGCGACGGCGGTGTTCCTGTTGACGACCGGGGTGCCCCCCGAGCTGAACATCGGCTGGCGGTAGCTGGCGCCGGTGCCGGCCGGCATGGGGCCACTGGAGTCGAACGTCAGCGTCGCCGGGTCGACGCTGGCGGGCACCATGTAGCTCTGGATCTTGTAGCCACCAGACGTCGTGTCGCCGGTGCACGAGGCGCCCACCGGCGGGGTCATCGCGAAGACGGTGGCGCTGCCGCCGCTGTTCAGCGGTTGGCCGGCGGTGGGCGAACCGGGCGGCACCAGGATCTGGATGGCTCCCCCGTTGATCGGAGCGGCTGCGGCGGTGCCGGCGGGGCCCGCCAGCATCGCCACGCCGGCCACCAGCATCACAGTGGAGACCACCGCTCCGAGGGCGGCGACGTTGCGCGCGAAGCGGCGCCAGTACGTGTTCAGGCGGATCATCGGGGCTCCTTGGAGGTGGTCGTACGTCGGCGCGCCCGCACTTTCCAGACGAGACCGCCCAGCACCACCAGCACCGCGGTGATCACGGCGGGAGCGATCCAGCCGGACGAGTCGTCGGAAGCCGGGGCGATGGCGGGTGCGTCGGCGAGGCGCCAGGTGAGCTGCGCGGGAGCGTCGTCGGGGTTGGCGGTCAGCACGATCACCGTGTCCCAGTAGGTCGCGGTTTCACGGAAGTAGGTGCAGGCGATCCCGATGCGATAGTCGCCGTCGGGCAGCGTGCCGGGGGGGAACACGGCGAAGCTGAGGGCTGGGATGTCGGAGATCACACCGGGCTCGCCTGCCTGGTCGTTCGCGCGTGTGAGCATGTCCGTGAACGGGCTGGTGTTCAGTTCGTACAGCGCGTACTGGTGAAGCCCCTCGGGGCCGTTCGCGCCGTACTTGATCGTGCCCGGGTCGTCGGCCGCGGGGATGATGAAGCTCTGCACGCGCCACTGGTCGTGCAAGCTGTCGCCCGGGCACGCCGCATCGGCCGGAAGGGCCAGCGAGAACTCAGTGGCGCTGCGGCCGCGGACGATCGCGACGCGGTCGTTGACGCCGACCGGTTGTACCTCGCCGAGGTCGATCGGGTCGCCGGCGACTGCCCACGCGACGGAGCCGGCGAGACCCGAAGCGAGGAGCAGGGCCACTGCAGCAGCGGCACTGCGACAGCGCACGCGCGGCCGCACACTCGGTGTCAATGTCATGTTCAGCTGCCTCCGCCGGTGTCAGTGGCCCGCTCGCCGGCGCGGCGCCGGCGCGGGCGCTTCGTGATCTCCAACGCACCCAATGCCGAGCCGAGAGCCGTCACGCCCAGGGTGGGCACCGCGTACCGGCTCCGGGCCAACCCGGCGAACGGGGTCAGCACGGTCGGCGGCGAGGGGGCGGGCTCCTCGGAGTCTTCCTCGTCGACGACGACCTGGGTGGTGGTGGTTGCCGCCGTCACCGTCGTGGCCGTGACGGTGGTGGTGGAGGTGGCCGGCAAGGTCGCGACCGTCGTCGTCGTGCGCCGCGGGGTTGTGGTCACCGTGCGGGGCACCGTCGTGGTGGTGGCCGGCGGATCGGGCGTGTCCACGAGCGTGCGCACCCGGTCGGCAGCGGTGGCCGCCTGCGTCTGGAGCACAGCCGGCAGCGGGGCGTAGCCCCGCGGCAGCAGGCCCAGCTCGAGGCCGGCCACCTGGCCGGCACCGGTGGCGTACTCGATGAACGCGGCGTACTCGCTACGGGCTTGGGTGTCGAGCGTCAGCGGCGAGATGGCAGCGTAGGTGAGGGTGGTCAGCGGGTAGGCAGTGGGAGCGCCGGCCGTGGGGGCAGGCTCCAGGAAGGTCTGCTCGGTGCGGGGTGCCATCGAGGCGACGCCAGCGGCGAGGCCGGCTCCGTCGGCCGCGATGAACGTGCGCTCGGCACCGTTGTCGCCGGCGCGGCTGAGACGAGCGACCTGCAGCCCGAACGTCGCCGCCGACGGCGAGTCGGTGAGCGACAGGATCGCTCGCCGGCCGAGGAACTGGGGCAGCTCGCGGCTCCACACCTCGCTGGCCGCCTGGGCGAACGGGTTGTCGACGATGCGGGCCCCGACCGCAGCGGTGCGCGTGACGAGCGCAGCGTCGGCGAAGCTGCGCGAGTACGGCATCCAGTCGGTACCGCACAGCAACGGGGGAACGATCGCGTTGCCCGCACCGCGGGCGGGCGCCTGGTAGCAGTACGGGTCGGCCTTGGGGAACGACGAGGGCAGCGGGTCGCCGAACGCGATACCGGTGGGGTTCACCGACGCCGAGGTCGAGTACCACGAGTTCACCTTCATGCCGTACTCGTCGGGTTCCCCGTTCAGCCAGGCGCGGGCCTCGGGGTCGGCCAGCAGCCACTCCCAGACCTGCAACGCAGCGTCGGAGTTGCCGGCCGGCAACTGCAACCCACTGAACGAGCGTCCGTCGGCGATCTGCAGCTGCGTGAACTCGGGGTTGAAGCGCAGGAAGTCGGGGTCGAGGCCCATGTGCGACGGGTTCGCCGCCATCCACGGGTAGTTCGGTGACTGTTGGATGGTCACCTGCTCGCGGTACGACTGAGTGAGCAGCTTGGCGACCAACCGCGGGGTCAGGTTCAGCTGGGCGACGCGCACACCGGCGAGTTGTTGCTCATCGGCGGGCGCGTCGGTCCGCGGGTTGCGTTCGATGTTGAAGCCGATCACCAAGCCCGAGAGGCTGATCGGTGCGTACACGACCGGCTTGTGCGGGTCGGCGTTCGCCGTCGACAGCGGGCGCGAGACCACGATCATCCCGGGCGCGCCCTGCGTGCCCGACACCAGCTGCTGGCGAGCAGAGGCGTCGCTGATCGGCGCATACGAGTACGGGGGCAGCGTGCCGCCTGAGCACAGCGCAGGCTGCCAGCTGGCCACCGCGGTGAGCGCGGTCTCCGAGCCGGCGATGCGCCGCTCCTGGTCGGCCAACGAGCACGGGGAGTCGACCGGGTTGAACTCGATCGGGATCGCGATGCGGTTGGCCCATGCGGTGGGCGACAGCGGGGAGGTGGCCACACCGTACTGCTCGGGGGCTTCCGCGAAGGGGGTGCCGACGTTCTCCTCGGAGGGCGAACCACGGGGCACGATGACGATCCAGCACTTCGGGATCTTCGGCTCGGCACCCTCCACCGGCTGCACCTTCTGCCCGCACCCGAGGCCCGACGACTGCACGCCGGTGAGCAGCTGCATCAGCTCGGCACCCGTACCGTCGGGGCCAGTGACGCCACCGGCGATCTCGTTGGTGGTCACCAGGTTGAAGTACGGGTTGAGCCAGAAGTTGCCGCCCACCACCGACGGGTTGAACGAGGGGTCGGTCTGGATGTCGACGACGGTGCCGCTGACTGCCCGGAAGGGCAGCCACACGTTGGTGGTGCGGGTGTCGAGATGGCCCACCGTGGAGTCGAAGTTGGGCCAGTCCGAGCGGGAGATCACCCTGCTGAGCGAGAAGCCACTGGGGTAGAGCCCGCCGGGCAGGCCGCCGTAGGTGCCGGCGACCGCGCCCTGCACGCAGTGCTCGGGGGGCGGGCCGGGATTGCCGGGCACCGAACCGTCGTCGTCGCCCCAGCACTGCATCAGCTGCAGGTAGTGGCTGCCGAACCGGCCGGGCCCGGCGATGGTGGGTTCGCCGCCGGTCCAGGTGACCGACACGGCCTGGTTGGTGAGCTTCGCGGTCTGGTTCACCGTGATCGCCAAGCCGGCGTACTGCCCGCGACCGTTGACGGTGAGCACCGAGTCGGTGGCGGGCAGGGCGGTGTCGGTGCCCTGGCTGCCGGCCAGCGTGGCGGCCCCGGCGTCGGGCACGGCGAGCGTCGCCAACGCAGTCAGCGTCGCCACTGCGGCCACGGCGCTCAACAGCACCACCGATGTGCGCCGCGAGTTCATGCCGGCTCCTTGCTGGAGAAGCGACGCCAGGCCAAGGCCGGTGTGAGCACAAGGCCCAACGTCAGCGCGATGACGAGCAGCAGCAACACGGTCGAGCCGCCCCACCCCGACGGCTGGGGAAGCACGGTGGTGGCAATGGCGCCCGCGGCGCCGCCGGTCGCAGTGCCGCCACCCGTGGGTGTGCCCGACGAACCGCCAGCGCACAGCCCCGTGTCGGCGTCGCAGCCCTGGCCGCCGGTCCCGGCGTCGACTCCGCCGTTCGAGCCCGGCAGGGTGGTGCCGGTGGCGGCGCCCGGCACCGAGCCCCCTGCAGGCGTGGAGCCCGCGGCGGGGGTGCTGCCACCGGCCGGGGTGCTGCCACCGGCAGGCGTGGTGCCACCGGCAGGCGTGGTGCCGCCGGTCACCGGCCCGGCGAGCACATCGGTGGGTACGTTCGACAGGCCGCCGGTGCCGTTGGGGCACTGGCTGACACTGCCCTGCTGATCGCACGCCTGTGGTTGTGGCGCGTTCTGGGCGAGCACGTTGGTGCCGTTGGCGGAGAACGTGGGGTTGTCGCACGAGGCGATGTCGATGTCTTGCACGACCACGCCGGGGATCTTGCGGATCTGGTCGAAGCTCGCCTCCACCAGGTTGATCGGCATCGGCGAGTAGCCCACCGACGCCCACTGCTGCTGCGCCTGGCACAATGCGTAGTAGGCGAACGCCCCCACGGTGGCGCCCTTGTCCTCGTTGAACTGGCCGGCCACCTTCGTCGGCACGATCAGGTAGGAGTACGACGACAGCTGGTAGCTGCGCGGGTCGGTGTCGTTGTACACGCCCTCGAGCTGCTGGGTGAGATACACCGTCGGGTCGGCCTCGTTGGTGTTGATCCGCGCCTGCAACAGCGACACCGCCACGTTGTCCGGCGTGGGCTCGGTGTAGTAGCCGGCCTCGTTGAGCACCTTCGCCACTGGGAACTGGGCGTTCAGTGCGTACGAGTAGTTGACGTAGCCGATCGCACCCTCGGCGAATCCCTGGCTGACGTACCCGGCCACGCCGAGGTCGCCGTTCTGGGCGATCATGCCCGGGATCGTTGGATAGAACGACGTGTTACCGCAGGCCGGCGCACGACCCGACCGGTTGCAGAACTCGGTCCACAGCGCCCCGTGCTCCGCGATCATCCACTTCGTGAACTGGGCGCTCGAACCCGACCCGTCGGAACGCACCACCGGCACGATCGTGCGGGCCGGCATCGTCAGGCCCGGGTTGTCGGCTGCGATCGCCGGGTCGTTCCACGTGGTGATGACGCCGGTGAAGATCTTGGCGACGTTCTCGCCCGACAGCCGCAGGTTGGTGACCCGCTTGCCGTTGATCTGCAGGTTGTACATGAACGACGTGCCACCGGCGGTGACCGGGATGTACGCGTAGCTGCCGGGGGCCGGGTTCTCCGGCGCCGACCCATCTTCCGGCGAGAACTGGAACGGGATGTCGGAGGCCGCGAAGTCGACCGTGCCGTTCAGGAAGTTCCTACGCCCCGCCGTCGAACCACTGGGGTTGTAGTCGACCGTGATGCCGAACTGGCGCACGTTGACGCGCATCGCGTCGATCGCGTTCGCGGCCCACGACGAGCCCTCACCGGAGATCCGCTGATAGCTGAACGATGCCGATGCGATCGGCGGTGAGCCGCCACCGACGAACGACCCGGCGACCAGCGTGGCCGAGACCGCGAACACGACGCGGCGCAGGAGTCGAGGCACGCTCACGAGCTCTCCTTCGACGAGTAGGGAGGGGCTCCAGCGGACAGAGCGATGGGGGCGACCGTCACGTCGCTGGAGGCGGCGGCGAGGCGGCGGGCCTCGATTCGCTGCAGGTCGCGACTCGATCGCGCCACGGTTCCACGAGCTTGCCGCTTGGAGAGCTGACCCGCCGGGCGACCGCCCAGCACTCGGGCGATGGAGAACAGGATGAGCACCAGCACCATCAGCACGGCCGCTGTGCCGAAACCGCGTGCCATCTGCTCGGGCTGCCCCGAGCGCACCAGCATGTATGCCGTGAGCGGCAGCGAGACCATCGGTCCCTCGTTCGGATTGAGGTTCATTGAAGATGTGAAGCCGGCGGTGAGCAGCACCGGCGCGGTCTCTCCCACGCCACGGGCGATGCCGAGGATCACGGAGGTGGTGAGGCCCGAGCGGGCGGTGGGCAGCACCACGTGCCAGACGGTGCGCCACTGCGGCGCCCCGAGCGCCGCCGAGGCCTCGCGCAGGTTGCCGGGCACGAGGCGCAGCACCACGTCGGCGGAGCGGATCATGATCGGAAGCGTCATGATGCTGATCGCGATCGACGCCGCGAGGCCCGAGCGTTCGAAGCCGAGGATCAGGACCCAGGTGGCGAAGATGAACAGGCCGGCCAGGATCGACGGCAAGGCGGTCATCGCGGTCACGACCGTGCGCACCAGCGACGTCAGGCGGCTACGGGTCTCGTTGAGGTACACCGAGCAGGCGATTCCGAGCGGCACCGTGATGACGAGGGAGATCAGCGTCATGATCAGCGTGCCGACGATGGCGTGCGAGATGCCACCCTTGGTCAGCGGATCGAGCGGGCCGGTGCTGCTGAGGTCGTCGACGTAGAAGTTCGTGTGCACCAGCGCCTTCACGCCGCGGATGAACACGTAGACGATCACGGAGAACAGCGCGCACAATGCCACCACGGCCGCCGAGGCCATCAGCACGGTCATCACCCGGTCGTACACGGCGGGGCGGTTCTCGGTGAGCGACACCACCACCGCGTAGGTGAGGAGGAACACGAGGAAGAAGACGGCGAGGAAGCCGATCACGCCTTCCATCGACGTGAACCGGCCGAACAGCAGCATCGTCGTCGACAACGCACTGACCAGCGAGCCCAACAGCGGCAGCAACTCGTTCCGCGACCACTTGCGCACGGCCCGCCGCACCGCAGGAGGCGCCTCGGGTCCCGGGTGCCCGGCGAGCACCGTCAATGGTGCGGGGTCGTCGGCGAACCGCAGCTCCCCGAACTCGCCCTCGAACGCCTCGTCGAACGCGTCGCCCATCGAGCGGCTACCGCCGTCATCGGCACTCTTGGTGAGGGTGGAGGTCATGCTTCGCTGCTCGCTCCGCTACGCGAACGCGCCACGAACCATGATGCGGTGAAGTTCACGACGAGGGTGACGGCGAACAGCGCCAAGCCGGCGGCCATCAGTGCCGACAGGCCGAACCCCGACGACTCGAAGGTGAGCAGTGCGATGTGGCTCGACACCGAGTTGCTGCCGGCCTCGAGGACGTGGAAGTTGAGGTCGAACCGAGGCGAGATGATCATCACCACGGCGATCGTCTCGCCCAACGCCCGACCGAGGCCCAGCATCGTGCCGCCGATGATGCCGCCGCGGCCGAACGGCAGCGCCACCACGCGGATCATGCCCCAGCGGGTGGAGCCCAGTGCGTACGCCCCTTCGCGCTCTCCCAAGGGCACCTGCGAGAAGACTTCGCGCATGACCACACACTGGATCGGCATCACCATCATCGCGACGACGACGCCTGCGATGAACGTTGATGCGGTGTACACCGACTCGCTGGACAGCGGGCTGTTCGGGTCGGCGCGGGCAACGTCGAGAAAGGGGATCCACCCGAACCACGCGTTGATCCACCGGGACAGGCCGACGATCTTGCCCTGCAGCAGGTATGCCCCCCACAGCCCGTAGACGACGCTGGGCACTGCCGCCATCAGGTCGACGAGTGCGATCAGCCACGAGCGCAACCACTTCGGGGCCACCTCGGTGATGAACAGCGCGGTGCCCATCGAGATCGGCAGCGCGATGGCGACTGCCACGAGAGCGATCAGCACCGTACCGAGCATGATCGCGGCGATGCCGAACTCGCCACGATCGGGCTGCCACACGGAAGTGGTGAGGAAGGAGAAGCCCGACGACTTGAGCGCCTGGCTGGCCTGGATCGCCAGGAACACGCCGACGGCGACCATGATCGCCAGCACGAACGCGCCGCTGAACGAGGCCCCGCCGAAGAAGATGCGGTCGCCGCGGCCCTTGCGAACCACCAGCCTGCGCGGCGGTGCGGGCTCGCCAGTGGCGACATGGTCGACACTGGTCGTCTCGACAGCGCCGCCGGCACCGAACGCTTCCATGGTCACGCCAGCCATGCGGCGAGCACCACCAACATGATGACCATTGCGGCGGTCAGCAGCAGCACGTCGATGTGCATGGCCGCAGACCAGAACGAGCGCTTCGGAGCGCGGGGGGCTTGCGCCTGAGCGATGGAGAGCTGCCCGGGCACGTGGCTCAAGCCCCCGGCGGCGAGGCGCTCGTCGATCATCGTCGCGAACACGGCGGCGAACACGCGAGCGAACGCCTCGGCGTCGATGCTGACGGCCGCCGGGGACTGCCCGGCCAGACCCTCCGTCGGCGGAGCTGGTGTGGCCGCCGCGACGAGGGGCATCGCGGCGGCCACGAGCGGTGCTGCCGGTACGAACGGTTCAGCGGTGCTGACCGGCGGCGGCAGGAAAGGCGGGAGAGGCGGGAGAGGCAGGCGAGGCAGGAGAGGAACGAACGGAAGCGGGGCGTCCGGAGCCACCAGACCGAGTGGCGCCGGAGGAGGCTCGACGGCCGCTGTCAGATCCACCGGCTGCACCACCGGTCGCAGCACTGGTTGTGCGACCGGTTGCGCCACTGGTTGCGCCACTGGTTGCGCGACCGGTTGCGCGGTGGGCCGTGGAGCGGCGTCCGCTCTCGCCAGCATCACGTCGGCGGCTCGCCGCGCAGCTGCGACCGCGGCCGACGCCTCTGCTCGGGCCTGTGCCAAGGCCTGTGTCAACGCTTGCCGGCGCTCGTCGACCAGCGGTTGGATTCGGGCGCGCAGCTCGGCGCAGGCGTCGTCCGGTTGGCTCGCTGCCGACGCCTTCTCGGCATCGGCTGCCTCCTGCAACGCAGCGCGCAGTTGCAGCGTCAGAACTGCGATGGCCGCACGTGACGACAACGGCGCGGCGCTGGGAGCGAGTGCATCACTGTGCATCAGGTGCCTCCGCGGCCCGGCCGTCGAGGGGTTGTCGACGGTTCTCCGCCACGCGCTGGCGAGCACCTTCGAGGATGCGCTTCACTTCGGCGTCGGCATCGGCCTTCACCTGCGCGATGGTCGCCTGGAACTCCGCTTCCATCCGGGCGAGCGCCGCACGCGACTCGTCCAGCTGGGCGCGCAGCGCCTCGCGCACCTCTGCATCGCGGGTCGCCGCGTTTCGCTCGGCCACCGCCGCGCGCATCCGCGCAGCGGCGATCTCGTGCTCCAACCTGGCGCGTTCGCGTTCGACACCGGCAGAGGCGTCGTCCGTCCAACGCAGGGTCGCCGCGGCGTCGCTCGCTCCCCTTGCGCCAAGCCCGCCACCGTCGCCATCGCGATCCGCGTCATCGCGATCCGCACCATGGCTGCCGTTCAGCAGCACGCTGTGCCCAGCGGTGCCGTTGACACGCAGGCCGTGTGCGTGGGTGCCGTTCATCGAGATGCCGTTCGGTGCGCTCATGGCTCGCTCACACCACCCAGGCCAACATCGCGGTGACGGCAGCGAGCGAGCCGGCTGCCGCCACAGGAAGCGCCAGCCGGGGCGGAACGCCCCTGCTGCGCCGGCGGCGCACGACAGCACGGTCGGGCAGATCCTTGGCCCAGAACCGCACGAACGCGTCGTCGCCGTCAGCGCCGGTGATGTCGATGATGGGCGTCGCGTCTCGTCCGACAGGCACGACATCGAGCGCTGGTTCCGCCGGGGGATACGGCTTGGCGGCCAGATCCAACGTGACTGCGAGGTCGGCCAGCAGCTGCTGCAGATCGGCGTGTTCCCCGGTGTCGAGCACCGACATCAGATCAGTCGGCAGTCGTGAAGGTTGGGGTGACGGCAGTCGTGAAGGTTGGGGTGACGGCAGGTTCGACGCGTGCGACTCCCCTGCTTCGTGGGCGCCTGCGTCCGTCGCGGTGGTTGGGCCGGGTGGCGGCGGCGCAGCGGCGTGCTCGCCGGCTTCGACAACGGCCAGGTGGTAGCGCACGTCGGCCCGCGCGTGGGCGTCGTCGATGACCGCACGGCCCTCCTGGACCTCGTCGTGCCACCACTCGTCGAGCAGTGCGGTCAGTCGCCGCTGCGCGGCCACGCCGTCGAGGTCTGCAGTCTCGAACGCCTGGTCGATCACCGTCGCCAGCGACTCGATGTCGTCCGTCGTGCGCACCACCGACACGCCCAGCGCTGCGATGTCGCGGCTGTTCAGCCGGAACGGGCCGGCGAGCGCGGGTTGCGGCGTGCGCACGTCCAGCGCCGGGGGACGTTGCCCGATGCTGGAACGCGGCGATGTCCGGCCGCCGTGGACCACCACGGCAGGAACCTCGCCCACCAAGGCCGCAGCCCGTGCAGCCGCAGCATCGGCGATCTGCGCCACCTCCGCATCCACCTCTGCGCGCCGCTGGAGGATCGACCGTTGGGCATCCATGAACTGCCTCAGCAAACGCTGGTGGATGCCGGCGAGGTTGGCCATCTGCCCATCGGCCTGCCCGTCGGCGGAGGCCAGGGAGGAACAGGCGTCGCCCATCGCCTCCAGGCAGCACATGTGTGCGGCACGCAACGCGTCGAGGTACGCCATCGCTGCGGGAGCCAGGCCGGCGGAGGGCCTCGCGGGCACGTCCAGTCGTGTGGTCTCCATAGGCATGGCACGGTAGAAGTGACGCCTGACCGCCGGATGAACACGACATGTTCACCGGGTGGCTGATTCGTGAAACTGCAGACGGTGGTCGCCGTTCGGCACCGTGAGCGGTCGACGCGACGCTGTTCGTCTGGAATGCACGGGCACGGCTCAGGGCACCGTGGCATCCGACTCGCGGGCGAAGCGAGCAACTCTGTGACACCCTCTTGTGATACTCCGTACATGAGTTCGTGCTCGCTACCCTCGGTCATCGACATCGAAGCGATGTCGCCCGGCGACGTGGAAGCGTTCGTGCGTGCGTTGGATCGCGAACGCCGGATGCTGGAGGCGCGGATCGCGACGTTCGTGCACCGTGTCGGTGAAGCCGGGGCGCACCTGGTCGATCGGCATCGCACACCGAAGGCGTGGGGCCGGGCGGCATGCAACTGGTCCAGTGGTGAAGCCGGGCGCTTCGCACGCGCCGGGGCGATGCTCGCCCGTTTCCCTTCTGCCGCCGAACACGCCTCGCAGGGCGAGCTGGGGGTCGCCCAGATGCACGTCCTCGGCCGGCTGGTCGCCAACCCACGCGTGGGCGAACACCTCGCCGATGGCGAAGCCACACTGATCCAGGCGGCGGTGTCGTGCGGGTTCGACGACTTCGTCAGCGTGGTCACCACCTGGGAGCAAACCGCCGACGCCGACGGCGCGCACAAGTCGCACGAGAAGGCCCATCAGCACCGCAACGCGACCGCCTCGATTGTCGGTGCGCAGTGCTTCCTCGACGCCCATGGCGGTGTCCCCGCCGGGGTACAGATCAAAGAGATCCTCGACGCACATGCGCAGACCGAATGGCACGCCGACTGGGCCGAGGGTGTCGCCCTCCACGGTGACAGCATGTGCCCCGGGCTGATGGCCCGCACCGACGCCCAACGCCGCTTCGACGCCCTGCTCGCGATCTTCCTGAAAGCCGCCGGCATGGACAGCGACACCACCGGTTCGGGATGCACCGTCAACCTGGTCGTCGGGCTCGACACACTGCAACACCACTTGGAGAAGGCGTTGGGTGGTCACCCGGCACCGTTGGACCCGAACAACCCGCTGCACCGCTGCGAAACCGGCGACGGTGTCCCC
>JAUSLQ010000120.1 GCA_030645675.1 Actinomycetota bacterium
GCTGAGCCCGATGACGCCGGCGTCGTTGAGCACCATGTTCACTCGCTTGTCGACCTTGGTGTAGCCCTTCTCGATCAGCTTGTCGGGGATGGGCATGCGGTCGATGGTGAAGGCGCCGAACATGCCGTCGGGGATCTGCTCTTGCGCGTTGTGGTGCGAGTGGTAGATGCCGACGGCCGGACCCTGGGCCACCCATTCGTAGATGTGCTCCTTGCCGGGCTCGGTGGGGTGCTCGGTGTAGGGGTCGACGCCGTCGTAGATGTTCGGCACCTGGATGCCGTGGAAGTGGAGCGAGGTGGTCTGCGGCAGGTTGTTCTTGAGGATGATGCGCACCTTGTCGCCGGTGCTGACATGGATCTCCGGGGCCGGCACGACGCCATTGTACGTCCAGGCCTGCACCCACTTGCCGGGCTCGACCTCCCAGTCGACGACCTTGGACTCGACGATGAACTCCTTGTAGCCGTCGGCCGACATCGTCGGCTCCATGATGTCGCCACCGTGGCCGGCCGTGGCGGCCGGGTACTGCTGGGCCACCTTCAGCATCAGGGCATCCATCTGCGAGTTGGTCATCTCCGCGCTGCTGAGGTTCATGCCGTCGCCCGAGGTGTCGGTGGAGGTGTCGGCGCTCTCGCTGACGATCAGCGTGCCCACCATGCCGGCGCCTTCGTGGCCAGGCTGCGGGCAGATCACCTTGTACTCACCGACCGCCTGCGGGGCGATGGTGAGGTCGATGGTGACGCCTGCCGGCACGTCGACGCTCTTGATCCCGAGCTCGGCGATCTGCAGGTTGTGCACGGTCGCGCCCTCGTTCACCAGGTGGAGGATGGCACCGGCGGTGGGGATCGTCATGGTGGCCGGGCTGAACGAGAAGTCGTTCATCTTGACAGTGAGCTCGGCTGGCGCTCCGCCACCACCGCCGGCGGCGCTGCCTCCTGATGAATCGTCTCGCCCGAGCCCGACGACTGCCACGACAAGCGCGGCGATCGCTGCTGCGAACGCGAACCAACTGACTATTGACCGGTCATCCTTGCTCATACCCGCCATTCTGCCGTGTGACGTACCCGTCAGTAGGGGAGGAAGCACACCGGCACAGGGACCAAAGTCCCGTCAGCTGGACCCTTCCTCAGCGGCCGCTGAGCTGCGCGACCCCGCTGAGCAGGCGTTCCACGTCGTTCGGCTCGAGATAGCGGGAGATGCCGGCCCGCACCACGCCGCCCGACTCGGCGAGGCCGAGCTGCCCCACGGCCTCCACGGCGTAGTTGTGGCCGTCCCACACGGCCACCTTCTGCGCGGCGAGCGCCTGCGAGACCTCGGCAGGGGTGCGCCCGCTGACGGTGAACGCGGCGGTGGGTGTGCGGCCGGCCATCCCCTGTACGCCCCACACGGTCACGCCGGGGATGGCCTGCAGGCCGGTGAGCAAGGGCTGGAACAGCGCGGCCTCGGCGGCGGCGATGCGCTCCATGCCCTCCTCCAGCAGGAAGCGGGCCGCAGCGTCGACGCCGGCGATGGCCTCGTAGTTGGGCATGCCGGTCTCGAACCGGCGCGGGCCGCCGGCGTCGGCGGGGCGCACCTTGTACAGCGGCAACGACTCCAGCAGGTCGGGTTGCATCCAGAGCATGCCCGAGTGCGGGGCGTACCACTTGTAGGGCGAGGTGACCATCGCATCGCATCCCAGTGCGGCGATGTCGATGGGCAGGTGTGGCGCGAGGGCGACGGCGTCGACGAACACACGCGCCCCCACCGCATGGGCCGCGTCGATGATCGGTCGCAGGTCGGGGACGGTGCCCAGCAGGTTGCTGGCACCAGGCAGGGTGACCCACCTGGTGCGCTCGTCGATCAGTTCGATGACATGCTCGGGCTGCAGGGTGCAGGTGGCTGGGTCGAACGGGGCCAGGACGTGCTCGGCGCCCGCCTGCTGGGCGGCCAGCATCCACGGCGAGACGTTGGCGTCGTGGTCGAGGCGGGTGCCCACGATTCGGTCGCCGGGGCGCAAGGTGGCGCCGACGGCACGCGACACGGCGAACGTGATGGTGGTCATGTTGGCGCCGAAGCACACGCCCGCTGGATCGGCGTGGAACAGGGTGCCGACGGTGGCACGTGCCCGCTGGAGCAGTTCGTCGCAGCGGTGGGCCGCGTCGAAGTATCCCCCTCCGCAGCCGTTCGAGCCGTCGGACAGCCAGTCGGTGACCGCGGTGATCGCCGTGTCGACCACCTGGGTGCCTGAGGGGCCATCGAAACGGGCCCACCCGTCGGCAGCTCCGGGAAAGCGGTGACGAAGCGAAACGAAGGCCATGGGTGCAGACACTGCCACACCCACGACCTTCGTCCGTCGCCTGCCTCCCGTCGCCGGCCTCCCGTCGCCGGTTCGGCCGGTCAGACGCCGGTGCCCGCCGGAACTGCGCCTGCGGTGGTCGCGAACGCCAGCGGCACCGCAGCCTGGGCGAGCACGCCGGCGATGACGGCCGCGTGCCGGGCCTCCACTCCTCCCACGCTCATCAGCGCCTTGTTCAGGCTCGCGTCGGTGACGACGCCGACCCCGGCTTGGTAGGTGGCTGCCGCAGCGCGCTCCAGGTCGAGCGCCAGCATCAGCACGCCGGCTTCGTCCATCAGGCCGTCGATGCGAGGTTGCAGCTGGGCCAGGATCGCAGCGTTGGCCTGGGTGAACGGCTCGCCGCCGGCTGCCTTCGTTGCCGCCTCGAAGAACGCCGCGTGCTCCACGTGGTGGTCCTGGAAGAGGATTGCGGCATCGCCGACCGCGGCAGTGGTGACCAGCCCGGAGTCGATCGCGATCTGATAGGCGGCGATCGCCAGGTGCTCGATCGACGAGGCCGTGCGCAGCAGCACCACATCGCTGTCCATGCCGGTCATGGTCGTGTCGGTCGTCATGGTCGTGTCGGTCGTCATGGTCGTGTCGGTCGCCATGGTCGTGTCGGTCGTCATGGTCGTGCCCGGCGCGCTGGTCGACTGGGTGGACGGGCTGTCACTGCCGCACGCAGCCAGCACGGCGGCACCCGCGATGCCGAGGCCGCCCACCCGCAACAGGTTGCGGCGGGTGAGGCCGCCCAGCAGCACGCCCGATGTCTGGTCGACGGTGCGGCCGTCACGGGCGAGGAAGCGCGACACCGCGTCGGAGAACGCTGGCATCGAAGCACGATGGGCGAGGTCGCTGTCGCGGGCCTCACGGCGGATGTGGTCGTTCATGATGACGTCCTTTGCGAGTGGGTGATGCGATGGGTGAGCTGGTGGTGAGTGGCGAACGGAAGGTTTGGTTCGATGGTTGCCCTGGCGGTCTTCGGGAGTCGCGGAGGCATCAGCCGACGGGGAACTTGGCGGGATCGACGAAGCCGGTCTCGGTCTCGAACGCGGGCAGTAGACCGGCAGCGTCGGCGCCGATCACCTGGCCCAGCACGACGGCGTGCTGCGCCTCCACCGGCAGGATCGAGGCGGTCAGCTGCAGTGCGACCACCGACTCCAACGCCCCGAGGGCGAACAGGTAGGTGGCTGCTGCTGCGTTCTCCAGGTCGTAGGCGATCTTCAGCACGTCGTTCTCCGTCTTCGCGGCGCCCAGTGCGGGGCTGAGGGCATCAAGCAGCACTTGGTTCAGCGCCCCGGTTGCGGCGTCGCCGGCGGCGGCGCCGAAGGCCGCGCCGTGCTCCTGGTGGTGGCCCATGAACGCGACCGCAGCGTCCAGCACGGCCTGCGTGGTCACCAACCCGCTGCCGGCAGCAGCTTGGTAGGCCGCGACTGCGGTGAGCTCGACGCTCTCCGCGAAGGCGGCGATGCCGGCGTCGCCCTCGGCGGCGAACGCTCGCGGCATCATGCTCGCGATGGGCAGCAGCTGGCTGCCGATCGTGACGACACCCGCTGCCGCGGCAGCGCGGCGCACTGCCACCCGGCGGGCGCTGGGCCGGAACGCGCCGCGGAACTTGCGCGTCTCGCTGTGCAGGGCTCGGATGTCATCGGGCAGCGATGTCATGCCGGCGCGGTGCTGCTCGTCGAGTGCTGCGACCTGTGCCCGCAGGGAATGTTCGCTGATCTCCATGATTGTTCTCCTGGGTTTCGTGATGGATGGTTCGGGGTGGTTCGTCGGTCGGGGGAGGTTCGTCGGGGGAGGTTCGTCAGGGGAGGTTCGGTGGGGTGCTGGGTGGGGTGCTCGCCGGTGCGGGCAACGCCGCCGGTGCGTCAGCCGGTGACGACGATCGAGCCGGCCATCGAGGGGTGGATGCCGCAGAGGTAGGTGAACTCGCCGGGGCTGCCGAAGTCGTGGCTGAAGCTGGCACCGGTGCCCAACGAGTCACTGCGGAACGAGCCGTCGTGGGCCACCACGGAGTGGGCGAACGCATCCGCGTTCGTCCAGGTGACGGTGGTGCCGGCGGGCACGGTGAGCGCCGGCGCATCGAACGCGAAGCCGCTGATCGCCACGGAGCCGGGCGTCTGCGCGACGGCCACCGGGCCCTCGCCCCGGGCCCACAGTGCGCTCGACCCACCGGCGCCCAACAGCACCGCGGCCACGAGGGCCAGCGCCGGAAGGCGGGGCACACCGACCCCGCCGCCGACGGCAGGCGCGAACGTCGCGGCCAACAGCGCCACCGACAGCAGCTCGGCCACCACAGCGAGGGCGGCCTGCGGCGAGGGCTCCAGGCCGGTCTCGCGCAGGCCGAACACCCCATCGCCCGTGCGGCTGAGTGCGAATGCCGCCAGCGTCCCCACGGCGAGGCCGATGCCGGCCAGGCGCACGACGGCGTCGCGGCGCATGACCAGCGCACCTGCGATCGCGACCGACGCCACGCCGTTGGCGACGAACGAGCGCCCGAGGTTCGCGTCAGGCAGGTTGCGGTAGCCGTCGAAGTACAGCTGCAGGTGCACCAGCCCGCCCATGAGGACGGTGGCGGCGGCCAGCAGCCGGGCGGTGCTACCGAGTCGGTCGTGACGAAGCATGCCCTCTGTTCGGAGCAGACCGCGATCCGGATGGGTGGGGTGTCAGGAAACCCCGGGAAAGGGCCGTGCTCGCCCTGCGGCGAGCACGGGGCTCAGGCGCGCCTGGCGGCCTTGGCGAGGCGCTTGCTGGTGCGCCCGGTGGGCTCCAGGTTGCGGTGATCGAGGTCGCCCAGTTCCACACCGTTGGCGAACAGCACGCGGTAGCGCTGCCAGTTGAATCCGTTGGCCAGCAGCACCTTGCCCTCGGTGCCCACCGGCACTCCCTGCAGGTCGACGGTGCTGAGCACCCGATCGCCGATGCGCAGATCGAGCTGGTTGGCGTGCGGCTTGGCGAGTGCGTGCGGCGTCCAGAACGTCATGCCGAGCATTCTGCCCGATCCGACCGGCGCGATGGGCATTCGGCAGGAATCGGGGAGCGGGCTGTAGAGTCGACGCTCTGTGAAAAGTACGATCGCACCCGCCGAAGACACCCGCGAAACACCTGCCTCCGCCAGCGGCGACGGCCCTGGTGAGGCGCCCACGCCCCGCCAGTTGGTCAAGCTCTCGGTGGTGATCGACGAGCACGATTTCGACCGCGACATCGACCAGGCGTTCCGCAAGATCGGCCGCGAGGCCACGCTGCCCGGCTTCCGGGCCGGCAAGGTGCCGCGCAAGGTGCTGGAGGCCCGCATCGGTCTGGCCGCCGCCCGCGACGAAGCCCTGCGCGACGCGGTGCCCGCCTACCTGGCGCAGGCCGTGCGCGAGCACGACATCGACCTCATCGCCACGCCCGAGGTGGAGATCACCGGTGGCGCCGACGAAGGCCCGGTGTCGTTCGATGCCGTGTGCGAGGTGCGCCCCGTCATCACCGTGCCCGGCTACGGCGGGCTGCGCGTCGAGCTGCCCAGCCCGGTGGCCACCGAGGCCGAGATCGACGAAGCGGTCGATGCCGAGCGCCGCCGCCAGGGTTCGCTGGTCGACGTGACGCGGCCGGTGCAGGCGGGCGACCACGTCACGCTGACACTTGCCGGCACCCGCGAGGGCGAGCCGGTGCCCGGCCTCAACACCGAAGACTGGTTGTACGAGGTGGGCAAGGGCTGGGTCGCCGAAGGCTTCGACGACCGGCTGGTCGGCTCCGCGGCCGGCGCCGAGCTGTCGTTCAGTGCCAACCCCAGCGGTATGACCGATCCGGCCGACTTCGAGGTCACCATCAGCAACGTGCAAGAGCTGGTGCTGCCCGAGGTCACCGACGAGTGGGTCAGCGAGAACCTGGGCGAGTTCGACACCGTGCAGGCGTGGCGCGAGTCCATCGCCCAGCGCATCGGCGCCTCCAAGCTGAACCAGGCCCGCAACCAGTTCATCGAGCGCACCACCACCGCCCTCGCCGCCCTGGTCGACGTGCCGGCCCCCGAGAGCATGGTCACCGCCGACCTGCAGGCCCGTGTGCAGAACACGGTGCAGCAGTTCCAGGCGCAGGGCATCAGCATCGACCAGTGGCTGTCGGCCACCGGGCAAGATGCCGGTGCGTTCATCGAGGCGCTGAAGGTGCAGTCGGTGAAGGCCGTGAAGGTCGATCTCGCACTGCGTGCCGTGGCCGAGGCGGAGGCCATCGAGATCACACCCGACGACATCAACGCCGAGTACGCCCGCATTGCCGTGCAGGTGCGCCAGAAGGCCAGCGAGGTGCGCAAGGCCTACGAGAAGAACGACGCGGTCACCGACCTCGTCGCCCAGATGCGCAAGAGCAAGGCGCTCGACTGGCTGCTCGAGCACGCCGAGGTGGTCGACGAGACCGGCGCCCCGGTCGACACCGAGCTGCTGATGGGCAAGCACGACCACGATCACGATCACGACCATGACCAT
>JAUSLQ010000127.1 GCA_030645675.1 Actinomycetota bacterium
GACCGATGCTGCGGCTGCCGTGCGGGCCATGCGCTGGACCCGGGCCGCGCTGGCACTCGACGCCCACGCGGACGCCGCCGTGTTGCTGGCGCTCGTGGACGACGCCGTGGAACGCGCGTTCCCCCCCGTGCACCCGGTGCGCGCGGAAGCGGCCTGCCTGCACGCACGCCACGCGTTCGATACCGGCAGGGCCACGGAGGGGCACCGCCACGCCGCGACGGTCAGCTCGGGATCTCGCCCTCGACGCCCTCGACGAACCATTGGATGGACATCTGCTCGCCGAAGCTGATCGAGGAGCCCTCGGCCACCTTCTCGGCACCCGACTGGTCGTTGATCGGGCCGGCGAAGATGTCGAACGTGCCGGCGATGATCTCGGCCTTCTTGGCCTCGATGGCCGCACGGGTGTCGGCATCGACACGCTCGCCGAACGGCGCCAGATCGGTGAAGCCGTCGGCGATGCTGCCGTAGTAGTCGCCCTTGGTCCAGTTGCCGTCGATGATGCCCTGCACCTGCTTGGTGTAGTACGGGCCCCAGTCGTAGACGGCGGCGGTCAGCCACACCTCGGGGTAGTTGGCGCTCTGGTCGGAGTCGTAGCCGGTCCATGCCACGCCGGCGGCCTTGGCCGCATCGCCCGGGGCCGGGCTGTCGCCGCCGGAGGCGATGACGTCGGCGCCGTCGGCGATCAGCGACTCAGCAGCCTGACGCTCCTTGGCCGGATCGAACCAGGAGTTGATCCACACGACCTTGACGACTGCCTCGGGGTTCACCGACTGGGCACCCAGGGCGTAGGCGTTGATGTGCCGCACCACTTCCGGGATCGGGAACGGGGCCACGAAGCCGATGACGTTGCTCTCGGTGGCAACACCGGCGGCCATGCCCGACAGGTAGAGGCTCTGCTCGCCGGCACCGAAGTAGCTGGCGAAGTTGGGGATGTCGTTCGGCAGGCCGGTGGCGTGCTCGAACTTCACGTTGGGGTACTTCTCGGCGGCTGCGATCATCGCATCGCCGAAGCCGAACGAGGTGGCGAAGATGATCTGGTTGCCGTCCTTCACGAGGTCGTCGATGACCTGCGCGACCTCGGGTCCTTCGGGCACGTTCTCCTTGTAGGTGGTGATCACCTGGTCGCCCAGCGCGGTCTCGACGGCCTTTCGGCCGTTGTCGTGCGCGGTCGTCCAGCCGCCGTCGTTGGTCGGACCGACGTAGATCCAGGCGGCCTTGACGGGCGCGCCGGAGCCGCTGGTATCGGTGGTGGTGGTCTTGTCGTCGTCTCCGCACGCCGCAGCCAGCAGCGAGCCGGCGAGCATGGTGACCAGAAGCCTGCGCTTCATGTGGTTCCCTCCCCTTCGACCCCGCCTACCGGAGTCGCCCAAAGTCTACGCACGCGGCGGCGGCAGCCCTAAAAGGGTGACGAGAGGGCCCACGCCTGCCTTCGCCGCCACTAGCCGGCGGGGCACATCAGCGCCACCACCGGCGTCGCCAGCGGATCGGCCGCCAGGTCGGCGACGGCGACCCCGGCAGGGGCATGCAATGCGCCGCGCGCCATCAGCGTGATGAGCAAGCTGGTGGGGATCTGCGGGCTCAGCGTTCCGATCGGCCTGCTGGCCGGGTCGGGCGCGGTGCCCGATGGGCAGCCGTCGCGCACCACCACCGTGGCCACACCCACTTGGTGCCGCACCGTGACGTTCCACGACTCGAAGCCGGCCGCATACGTGCGCAACGGCGAGAGGCCGAGCAGGAACGCCACCACCAGCAACGCCGGCGCGGCGAGCGAACCCCAGCGGCCCACCGACCGTGCGCCGGCCCGTCCACCGGCCCGTGCACTGATCCGGTCGCCGAACCGGGTGCAGGCCGCCGCCACGGCCGGGGCCGCGGCCAAGGCGATGGGGATCAGGCCGGTCTGCAGGTAACGGTTCGAGTTCTCGAACGTGAACCCGGGCAACCCGGCGCGCGACTGGGCGATGCCGGCGATCGTCAGCGCTGCAGCGGCAGAGCCCGCGACCACCATCGTGCGCGCCGGGCCCGGCAGCCACCCCCGCCACCACCCGACGGCGACCGCCGCGGCGGCGGCCACCAGCAGCACCGCGCCCACCGCCTCGCCGCCGGCGACCAGCGAACCCGCCGAGCGCAGGCCGAGGTGCACCGCGAACTCGATGCGGTGCCAGCGCGTCGCCGGGAAGTCGGGGCCCAGGTCCCCCCACCGGTACCACGCCGCCAGCGCCAGCAGCGCCGGGGCAACGACAAGAGCCGCCTGCCACGAGCGCCACGTCAGCAGCACCACCGTCGCGCCCAGCACCGCCCCGCCCAACGCAGTGCCGCTGTCGATGCCCACAGCGGCCAGCAGCAGCGCAGCCACCAACACCTGCCACGCCGGCGAGCGGCGGCCGCTCAGCACGATGGCCGCGGCGAGCACCACCGCCGCCAACGACAAGGTGGGCGACACCTGCACGGCGAACAGGAAGTTCTGCGAGGCCGCGCCGAGGTAGGTGAGCACTCCGCCCAGCAGCAGCGCCGAGGCGCGCGGCACGCCGGCGGCGCGCAGCAGCGCGGCCAAACCCAGGTGCAGCAGCAGCAACGAGAGCACGAACATCACGCAGATGAACGTGTGCCGGTCCACCCCGAACACCGACACCTGTACCCGGTACAGCCAGTACTGCAGCATCCACAGGTGGCCGTTGAACGACGCCATCATCCCGTCGCCGGCGCCCATCGCCTGCACGCGCTCGATCATCGACCACTCGTCGTAGACGAACCAACTGCGCCGCAGGTGCCAGGCGCCCCACACCACGCCGAGGGCGGGTACGGCGCACCACCACAGCAGAGCAGGGCCCAGAGACACGCGTTCCTGGGGCGGCGCCGCCGGCGCGTTGTCGGGGGTTTCCTCGGAGACGGTGTCGATGCCAGCCACAGTAGGTGGCTCCCTCCGGCCCCGGTCGCACGCCCCCGCGATTTGGTGCATGATGGGCAAGCCGATTTGGGGGCATCGCTGCCACGACGAAGGGGGCCAGAGTGAAGATACGCGTCACCGTCAACGGAACGGTTCACGACAGCGATGTCGAACCACGCACACTGCTCGTGCACTACGTGCGCGACGTGTTGGGCCTGACCGGCACCAACATCGGCTGCGACACGTCGTCGTGCGGGGCGTGCAGCCTGCACGTGAACGGCGAGGCCGTGAAGAGCTGCACGATGCTGGCGGTGCAGGCCGACGGCACCGACATCACCACCATCGAGGGCTTGGCCGTCGACGGCGAGATGCACCCGATGCAGCAGGCGTTCATGCAGAACCACGGCCTGCAGTGCGGCTACTGCACGCCCGGCATGGTGATGGCTGCCACCAGCCTGCTGAAGGAGAACCCACACCCCACCGAGCAAGAGGTGCGGTTGGGCCTGGAAGGCAACCTGTGCCGCTGCACGGGCTACCACAACATCGTGAAGTCCGTTCTCGCCTGCGCTGCAGGCGAGTAGTCCACACGTCAACTGCGAAGGTACTGGGGGTACCGAAGTGACTGTCACCGACGATCGGCCTGCAGGCGTGTTGGGGAGCCGCCTGCTGCGCCGCGAAGACCCGGCCCTGCTCACGGGCGAGGCCAAGTACACCAACGATCTGCACCTGCCGGGGGCGCTGCACCTGGCACTGGTGCGCAGCCCGCACGCCCACGCGCGCATCGTCAGCATCGACCTCTCGGCGGCGAAGGCGGCTGCGGGTGTGGTAGCCGCCTACACGGGTGCCGAACTGGCCGGCCTGTGGGCCGCGCCGATGCCGTGTGCGTGGCCGGTCACCGCGGACATGAAGAACCCGGCCCACTTCCCGGTGGCCACCACCAAGGTCGCCTATGTGGGCGATGCGGTGGCCGTGGTGTTGGCGACCAGCGAGACGGCTGCGCGCGACGCGGTCGAGCTGGTCGACGTGCGCTACGACAAGCTGCCGGCGGTCATCGACCTGGAGGACGCGCTCAGCGACCGGGTCGTCATCCACGACGAGCTGGGCACCAACAAGAGCTACAAGTGGGACCTCAAGATCGAGGGCCACGAGGGCGCGATCGACCAGGCGTTCGCCGCTGCGGCACACACGGTGAAGGAGCGCTACGTGCAGCAGCGCCTGCTGCCGATGGCGATGGAGCCCCGGGCCGTGGCTGCCGTGCCGCAGCCGTTCGGGGGCGACATGACGCTGTACTCGGCCACCCAGGTGCCGCACATCCTGAAGGTGATGACCGCGCTCACGCTCGGCATCCCCGAGCACCAGATGCGCGTCGTGTGCCCGGCCGTCGGTGGCGGCTTCGGCAGCAAGCTCAACGTGTACGCCGAAGAGCTGCTGTGCGTGGCACTCGCCCGCAAGCACAAGCTGCCGGTGCGCTGGAACGAAGAGCGCGGCGAGAACGCACACGCCACCATCCACGGCCGCGGGCAGATCCAGGACATGGAGCTCGCCGCCGACGCCGACGGCCGCATCACGGCCGTGCGCGTGCGCATCCTCGGCGACATGGGCGCCTACCTACAGCTGGTCACCCCGGGCATCCCGCTGCTGGGTGCGTTCCTGTACGCCGGCGTATACGACATCCCGCTGTACGACTTCAGCTGCACCAGCGTGTTCACCACGATGACCCCCACCGACGCCTACCGTGGCGCCGGCCGGCCGGAGGCCACGTATGCGATCGAGCGGGCGGTGGATGCACTCGCCGACAAGATGGGCATCGACCCGATGGAGCTGCGCAAGCGCAACTTCATCCGCAAGGAGCAGTTCCCGTACACGGCGATGACCGGCCTCGTCTACGACAGCGGCGACCACCTGGCCGCCGCCCAGATGGCCGCCGGCCTCGCCGACTACGACGGAGTGCGTGCCCGTCAGGCCACGCAGAACGTGCCCGGCGCGAAGAAGCGCTTGGGCATCGGCCAGGCCAGCTACTTCGAGATGTGCGGCCTGGCCCCGTCGCGGGTGCTCGCCTCGTTGAACTACTCGGCCGGTGGCTGGGAAGCCGCCACCGTGCGAGTGCTGCCCACCAACAAGATCCAGGTGGTCACCGGCACCTCACCGCACGGCCAGGGCCACGAGACCTCGTGGAGCATGATCGTCGCCGACAAGCTGGGCGTCAGCCCCGACGACGTCGATGTGCTGCACAGCGACACGGCCATCGCCCCGCTGGGCCTCGACACCTACGGGTCGCGCTCGCTGCCGGTGGGCGGCGTCGCCATCGCGATTGCGTGCGACAAGGTGATCGACAAGGCGAAGAAGATCGCCGCCCATCAGCTGGAGGCGAACGAGGACGACCTCGAGTTCGCCGGTGGCACGTTCAGCGTGAAGGGCACGCCCGAACGGTCGATGCCCCTCGCGGCCATCGCCTTCGAGGCGTTCACCGCCCACAACCTCCCGGATGGGCTGGAGCCCAACCTGGAGGCCCACGTCACCTACGACCCACCGAACTTCTCGTGGCCGTTCGGCACCCACATCTGCACGGTCGAGATCGACGTCGAGACCGGCCAGGTGGAAGTGTTGCAGTACGTGGCCGTCGACGACTGCGGCAACCAGGTGAACCCGCTGATCGTCGAGGGGCAGGTGCACGGCGGCGTCATCCAGGGCCTGGCCCAGGCCCTGTTCGAGGAAGCGGTCTACGACACCGAGGGCAACCTGAAGAACGCCAGCCTGGCCGAGTACCTGGTACCCGCCGCCAGCGACGTGCCCGGCCTGACCCTGGGCCACACCATCACCCCTTCGCCCACCAACCAGTTGGGCGTGAAGGGCATCGGCGAGGCCGGCACGATCGGTGCCGCACCGGCAGTGATCAACGCCGTCGTCGACGCACTCTCCGGGTTGGGCGTCACGAGCGTGCCCATGCCCGCCAGCCCGCACAACGTTTGGAAGGCCATCCAGGCTGCACAGAACGGAGCCAGCAAGTGATCCCCGCAGCATTCGAGTACGTACGGGCCGAGTCCGCCGGCGAGGCGATCAGCCTCATCGGCCAGCACGGCGACGAGGCCAAGTTCCTCGCCGGCGGCCACAGCCTGCTGCCGCTGATGAAGCTGCGCCTCGCCCAGCCCAGCGTGCTGGTCGACATCGGCCGGGTGCGCGACCTCAGCTACATCCGCGACGCCGGCGACCACATCGCGATCGGCGCGCTCACCCGCCACATGGACGTGGAGACCAGCGCGCTGCTCAAGCAGCACGTGCCCCTGCTGGCCCACGCGGCCGGCCACGTGGGCGACCCGCAGGTGCGCCACCGCGGCACGATGGGCGGCACCATCGCCCACGCCGACCCGGCCAGCGACCTGCCCGCCACCACGCTGGCACTGGGCGCCACCTATGTCGCGCAGGGCCCCAACGGCACCCGCGAGATCGCCGCCGCCGACTTCTACCAAGGGTTCCTCACCTCGGCGCTGGCGCCCGACGAGATGCTCACGGAGGTCCGTGTGCCGAAGATGCAGGGTGCCGGCTGGAGCTTCCAGAAGTTCAATCGGCGGGCACAGGACTGGGCCATCGTCGGCGTCGCCGCCTGGCGCCGCAACGGTTCGGCCGGTGTCGCGCTGGTCAACATGGGCAGCACGCCCATCATGGCCAACGCGGTCTCTGCCGCCCTGGCCGGCGGTGCCAGCGTGGCCGACGCCGCCCAGCTGGCTGCCGACGACGCCGAACCGCAGAGCGACCTCAACGCCAGCATCGAGTACCGCACCCACCTGGCCAAGGTGCTCGTGCGCCGGGCGCTGGAGGAAGCCTCCAACTGAGCCACCGCGACACCCGGTGGCGGGCGACCGGGTCGCCACCGGGTGCGGTGAACGCGTCGGCCCTGGTCGGTAGCGTTGCGTTCCATGTCGACCACCAGCGAGGCGCCCACGTTCGTGCCCGTCGCGCCGAAGTGGTCGCTGCGCTCGGTGGTGCCCGCCGACGTGCTGCGCCCGGCGCGCTTCACCCTGATGGGCATGTATCTCGCCGCCTACCTCTACTGGCTGCGTTTCAAGGGCCTGCCCATCGACCGCATCTCCGTCGCCATCAGCGTCGGGCTGTTCCTGGTGTGTGCCTTCGTCGGCCGCTCGTGGCGCACGTGGGGCGTGCTGCTGCTGGACTGCCTGGCGTACTGCGCGATGTGGTATTCGTACGAGGCCACGCGCGGGGCGGCCGACCGCGGCGTGCTGGGGCTCGACCCGTTCCCGTTGCAGGTGGAGAGCGTGCGCAACATCGACCGCGTGCTGTTCCTCGGGCACGACCCCAACGTGGTGCTGCAGAACCACTTCTACCAGCCGGGTGTGGTGCGCTGGTACGACGTGGTGCTGTCCACCACGTACATGACGCACTTCGTGCTGCCGATGGTGATCATGGCCGTGCTGTGGGTGACCAGCCATCGGCAGTGGGCCCGCTTCATGAAGCGCTTCGCCACCCTGCTGGGCATCGCCTGCGTCATGTTCGTCGTCATGCCCACGGCCCCACCCTGGATGGCCGCGAAGAACTACCACCTGATCGACCCCATTGCGCGGCCCATCAACTGGCGCGGCTTCTACCACCTGGGGTTCCACGGCTTCACCAACGACTACAAGGTGCAGCTCAGCGACGGCAACCCGGTGGCCGCGATGCCGTCGCTGCACGCCTCGTTCGCTCTGATCGTGCCGGCGTTCTTCCTGCCGTGGGTGCGGCAGCGCTGGCTGAAGGCGACGATGCTGACGTTCCCGGTGGTGATGCTGGTCGCGCTGGTCTACTTCGGCGAGCACTGGGTGATCGACGGCTTGGCGGGGTGGGTCATCACCGGTGGCACGTTCTGGTACTGGAACCGACGCGAGCAACTGACCCGCCGGCTGCGTGCCGGCCGCGCCCGCGCCGCGTTGGGCGCCCCAGCCCCGGCCGCGGCGACCGCGGACGACAGGGCGATCACATGAGCCTCGACCCGCCGAAGGTGCTGCTCGAGCAGTCGTTCCTGCGCTCCATCGCCGACCCCACCGACTCGCACCACGAGCGGGCGGTGCACCTGTACCTGGATCTGGTGCAGCAGTACGAGCAGGAGCAGGTGCTGCTGGTGGCGGTGGGCGACCACCTGCGCCCTCATCGCGGCTGGCAGCGCTCGGGCCCGCTGGCGCCGGTGGAGGCGCTGCCCGTGGGCTTCCAGCACCGCCGCTGGGCGCATCGCACGGAGGCCCAGGGCGACCCCGCGCTGGCGCTGACGCTGGTGATGTGCCAGCGCCACAAGGTGCGCCGCGTGGCCTCGTTCGACCCGCGGCTGCAGCAGTACGACCTGGTGCTGCTGCCCGATGCCGCCCCATGGTCGGCCGACCAGCCGCCCGCCGGCGAACTGGCCGGCGAACTGGCCGGCGATCTCGCGGGAGCGCCCGCCGACGACACCGGTTCGCCCGCCGACAACGAGTGATCCAGGGCGTCTGCGACAACTGGCTAGCCTGTGCCCGCAAGTGCCTCACGCACTTCGACTCCGAGCTCTCCCAATCGATGGTGAAACCCCATGTCGCTCAACCCTGACGACGACTCCCAGTACGCCGGATTCCACCTCGATGCAATCGCCGACGCCGACCCGTACCCGTACTGGTACGACGACGCCGACGAGCCGGACAGCAACCCCACGCTCGTGCGCACCGAGAGCTGCGACCTGTGCATCATCGGCGGCGGCTACAACGGCCTGTGGACGGCGATCATCGCCAAGGAACGCGACCCCAACCGCGACGTGCTGCTGATCGAGGCTCACGAGGTCGGCTCGCAGGCCAGTGGCCGCAACGGCGGTTTCATGGAGAGCAGCCTCACCCACGGCGTGGCCAACGGCCAGGAGCGCTTCGGCGCGGAGCTGCCGCTGCTGGAGGAACTGGGGCTGAAGAACCTCAACGACATCGAAGCCGCGATCAAGAAGTTCAACATCGACTGCGACTACGAACGCACCGGCGTGATCGACATCGCCACCACGTTCCACTCGCCCTCGTACCTCGACGAGCTGCGCGACGACTACACCCAGCTGCGCGCGCTCGGGCAGAAGGTGGAGTGGCTGGACAAGGCGGCGGTGCAGGCCCAGGTGAACTCGCCCACCTACACCGGTGGCCTGTGGCGCAAGGACCGCGCCGCCATCGTCGACCCCGCTCGCCTGGCGTGGGGCCTGAAGGGCGCGGCGATGTCGCTGGGTGTGCGCATCTACGAAGACACCAAGGCCACGAAGATCGAGAAGGACGGCGTGGGCGTGCTGGTCACCACCCCGCTCGGCAACATCCGCGCCGGCCGCGTGGCGCTGGCCACCAACGCCGCCAAGCCGCTGCTGAAGCGCATCGGCCACTACATCGCCCCGGTGTACGACTACTGCATGGTCACCGAGCCGCTCACCAAGGCGCAGCTGGCCGAGATCGGGTGGCATGGCCGTCAGGGCCTCAGCGACATCAGCAATCAGTTCCACTACTACCGGCTCACGCAGGACAACCGCATCCTCTGGGGTGGCTACGACGTCATCTACTACTGGGGCGGGAAGATGAGCACCGAGTTCGAGAGCCGGCCCGAGACGTGGGCCACGCTCAGCAAGCACTTCTTCGACACGTTCCCGCAGCTGGAGGGCG
>JAUSLQ010000013.1 GCA_030645675.1 Actinomycetota bacterium
GCATCGCCGACCTGGGCATCGTGGGCGACGTCCACAAGGTGCTTCCGAAGCTGATCGAGGCGTTGCAGAGTCGCGGCTGACCGAGCAACACCGGAACGCAGGGAGGCGGCCCGCAAGGGCCGCCTCTTGGCGTTTTCCGGGTCGGCGCGGGGCGGACCTGGGAGGGTCAGACGAGGGGCCAGGGGTAGCGGCGGCCCGTGGAATCGACGGGGAACTGGCGGTGCTCGACCACCCACTGCGCACGCTGCTGCAGCGCGTCGACCTCTTCGGTGGTGAGCAGCGTGGCCACGTCGAGCGGCACGTGGTCGGCCACGCCGGCGGCGACGGCCAGCAGTTCGCCCGGGATCGGCTCGCCGCCGAACTCCCACACCACGGTGCGCAGCTTGAACTCGGCTGCGAAGCACAGGCCGTGGTCGATGCCCCAGATGTGGTCGTCGGCGTCGATCAGCACATGGCCGCTCTTGCGGTCGGTGTTGTTCGCCAGCAGATCGAACAGGGCGACGGCGCGCAGCAGCGGGTGCAGATCCTCACGGTTCTCGTAGATCGTGAAGTAGTGCTGCTGGTGGTCGGCCTCCACGAACCACTGCACGCTGCCCTCGCCCGCCGGCCCGTCGCGGATGACCGTCGGCGGGACCAGCGCCAGGCCCATGGCCTCGCTGAGCAGGTACGCGGCCAACTCGCGACGGTGCAGCCCGGCCGGGAAGTCCCACAGCGGCCGCTCGCCGCGCAGCGGCTTGTAGATGCCCTGGCCGACGTGCGCCCCGTCGACCAGCAGGTTGACCAGGAACGTGGCGTTGCTGCTCCAGGGCATCCGGCCCTCGACGTCGATCTCAGCCGCCCGCAGCAGCGCCAGCGGGCTCAGTTCATCCGTGGGCATGCGTGACCGTCGGGGTCGATGGGGTGTGCGCACCAGATGCACGCCGGGCGCCCGGCCGACACGACGGCATCGGCATGGGCGCAGAACGCGTGGGCCTGGTTGCGGGTGAGGAACACGCGCAGGTGGCCGCGATCGGCGGCGGCTTCGTCGTCGACGGGCTCGCCTTCCTCGTCGACCTCGACGACCTCTTCCAGTTGCACCAGCACGCGGTCGTTGCTGCGGTCGTAGCCGAGGCCCACCGGGCCCAACACGAACGCAGCCTCGACCGGGGTGGCCAGCTCCATCGCAGCTGCGATCGGCTTCTCGGTCGGTTCGGGCAGGTCGTTCAGCACTCGCCGCAGGTAGTCGGCGATGGCTGCTGCCTGCTGCTTCTCGCACTTGACGGTCACCCTGATCGCCCCACGGCGCGCCTGCAGGAAGAACACCCGCTCGCCGGGGCGACCGACGGCGCCGAGCGTGAAGGCGTCCACCTCGTCGAAGTCGTAGAACACGCTCATCGCAACCGCCGGCAGCTCAGGACGGGCGCAGCTCGGCCAGCGAGCCACCCGTGGAGTTGACGGTGAGCACCACCGGCGCCCCCATGCCGTAGGCGATGGCGGTGACCGAGCAGGTGCTGATGACGATGCGCTGGAACAGGTCGATGTGGGTGCCCAGCGCGTGAGCGACGGCAGCCTTGATGGGGTCGGCGTGCGAGACGCACACGATGGTGCCGCCAGGGTGCGCCTGGCGCAGCCGGTCGATGGTGGCGACCATGCGCTGCTGCATGGCATTGAAGCTCTCGCCGCCGGGGAAGGTGAACGTGCTGGGTGCACGCTGCACGGTGGCCCACTCGGGCAGCTTCATCAGTGCCTTCAGCTCGGCGCCGGTCCATTGGCCGAAATCGCACTCCAGCAGGCCCTTGTCGATGCGCAGCTTGGTGCCCGGCTGCTGGGTGGCGATGGCCTTCACGATGGGGGCGGCGGTTTCGCGAGCACGTTCCAGCGGCGAGGCGTAGATCGCATCCACCTTCGGCAACGCGGCGATGCGTTCCGCCGCACGCTGCGCCTGCTGGTGGCCCGCCTCGGCCAGGTGCAGCCCGGGGGCGCGGCCGGGCAGCAGCTTGCCGGTGGTGGGTGTCTGCCCGTGCCGCACCAGCAGCACGACGGTGGGTTTGGCGGCCGCGGCCGCGTGGGAGGTCTTCGTTCGCGCCATGGCAAGTCGGAAACCTACTGTGCCTGCCGTGGATTCGCTCGTTCAGCTCCATGACGACGTGTGTGACTGCCGTCGTTGCCCACGGCTGGTGGCGTGGCGCGAGCAGGTGGCGGTCGAGAAGCGTGCGTCGTACCGCGGCCAGGCGTACTGGGGCCGTGGCGTGCCCGGCTTCGGCGACCCGCAGGCGTCGGTACTGGTGCTCGGCCTCGCGCCAGCGGCGCACGGCGCCAACCGCACCGGGCGGGTCTTCACCGGCGACCGCAGCGGCGATTGGCTGTACCGCGCGATGTACCGCGCCGGGTTGGCCAATCAGCCGACGTCGGTCGGTGTCGACGACGGCCTGCAGCTGATCGGTGCCTGGGTGGCGGCGGCAGTGAAGTGCGCGCCGCCCGACAACAAGCCGTTGCCCGAGGAACGCGATGCCTGCCGCCCGTTCCTTCGGCGCGAGCTGGCGCTGCTGTCGCGGGTGAAGGTGATCGTGTGCCTGGGCGGCTTCGCCTACGGGGCCGCGTGCAGTGAGTTCGGGGTGCGCCCGCGCCCGAAGTTCGGCCATGGCGTGGAGGTGCCGTTACCGGCCGGGCCGACCCTGCTGTGCTCGTATCACCCCAGCCAGCAGAACACGTTCACCGGCCGCTTGACCGAACCGATGCTGGACGCAGTGTTCGTGCGGGCGGTGCAGCTGGGCGCATGACCGTGCGGCGGTGCCGGCAAGGTCGTTGGCGTCAGCGCTTGCGGGTGGCGTGGGCGACGATCGCTTCGAACTCGTGCGGCTCCAGCGGCATCACCGACAGACGGTTGCCCTTGGCCAGCAGGCGGCACTGGGCCAGCTCGGGGATCGTCTTCAGCTCATCGAGCGACACGAACGGCAGCTTCTTCACCGGTGCGACGGTGACCCAGTCCCAGCGCGGGTCGGCCGGCTTCGAGGCGGGGTCGAAGTACTTGCTGTTCGGGTCGAACTGGGTGGGGTCGGGCTCGGCGGTCTTCACCACCTTGCAGATGCCGGCGACGCCGGGAGGGGTGGCGTTCGAGTGGTAGAAGATGCCCTGATCACCCACCTGCATCGCCCTCATGAAGTTGCGTGCCTGGTAGTTGCGCACGCCGTCCCAGCCCTCGCGCTTGTTGCGCACGAGGTGGTCGTAGGAGAAGACGTCGGGTTCCGACTTGAACAACCAGTGAGCAGCCACGGCGAGCGAGGCTAGCGGTGTGGGGAACCGAAGTTCGCGTGAGCACCTTGGGGGTCAGGCCCAGAGGCGCAGGACGGTGAAGACGGCCATGCCGACCGTGATGGTCGCCACCATGTTGCGGGTCTTGGCGAACACCAGCGAGCCGGCCAGCAGCGCCCACATCTGGTTGTTGTACCAGCTGATGAACGGCCGCTGCTCGGGGGCGAACACGCCCTGGGCGACGATGGCCGCCAGCGCGCACGCCGGTGCGTAGCGCAGGGCGCGTTCGATTCCCGCGGGCAGCGTGAACCGTGCCGGCAGCAGGAAGAAGCTGGTGCGGGTGGCCACCGTGATGACGGTGAGGCCGGCGATCGCGGCGACCAGGTACGGCCAGTCGTGCAACGGGCTCATCAGGCGTCGCCCTGCTGCGGCAGCACGCTGTCGGGCATCGCGCGGCGCGCCACCACCGAGCCCTGCACGGCTTCCACCGCGAGGGCGACGGCAACCCCGGCGACGACTGCCACCAGCAGGCCCAGCCGCATCGGCCACCGCACCGTGGCCACTGCCAGCGCGGCGGTGACCGCCACACCCACCAGCGCGGGCACCTCGCGCACCATGGGGATCAGCACTGCAGCCAGGGCGAGGTAGGCGGCGAGCACGAAACCCCACTCCGTGGGCAGCAGGCCACCCATCAGGATGCCCGCCACCGAGGCGACCTGCCACGAGACCCAGTTGACGACCGCGGTGCCGTAGAAGTACCCGTACTGCTCCGGGGTGCCGTGGTCGGTGGCTTCCGTGAAGCGACGGGAGAAGAGGGCGAAACCCAGGTCGCCGTTGAGGTACCCGGCCACCAGTCGCTGCTGCCATGGCAGGTGCACGAACGAGCGGCGGCCGGCGGCGGCGAAGATCACGAACCGCAGGTTCACCAGCAGGGCGGTGACCCACACGACCGCGAGGGGAGTGCCGGTGGCCAGCAGCGGCAGCACGGCCAGCTGGGCACTGCCTGCGAAAACGGTGAACGTCATCAGCAGTGCGATGGGGATGGTGAGCCCGGCATTCACCATCGCCACCCCGGTGACCAGCCCCCACACACCGATCGCGACGGCCAGTGGGGCCATCGCCCGCAGGCCCTCCTGGTACGCCGCGTGGTCCATCTGCGGCAGCAACCTGCGCGCCGGCAGCGACCGCGGCGGGGCGGAAGTTGGAGACATGGCACCATCATGCCGTCACTCCGGTCGCGGTCCACGTCGATTTCGTGCGCGTGCAAGAACTTGGCTATATACCCCAAGGGGTATAGGGTGGGCTCATGAAGATAGTGATCGTCGGTGGTGTCGCGGGAGGGATGTCGGCCGCCACCAGGCTGCGCCGGCTGATGGAAGACGCGGAGATCGTGGTGCTGGAACGCAGTGGCTACGTGTCGTTCGCCAACTGCGGCCTGCCCTACCACGTGGGTGGCGTGATCGACCGGCGTGATGCGCTGCTGCTGCAGACGCCGGAGTCGCTCTCCGCCCGCTTCGCGCTCGACGTGCGGGTGCGCCACGAAGTCGTCGCCATCGACGCCTCCGCCCGGCAGGTGGAGGTGCGCAACCTGTCCGACGGCACCACGGTCACCGAACGCTACGACGCACTGGTGCTGTCGCCCGGCGCCCGGCCCGTACGCCCACCGATCCCGGGCATCGAGCGAGCACTCACCCTGCGCGACATCGAAGACACCGACAAGATGATCGCTGCGCTCACCCCCGGCGTGCAGACGGCCGTCATCGTCGGCGGCGGGTTCATCGGGCTGGAGCTGGCCGAGAACCTGGTGCACCGCGGGCTGAAGGTGACCATCGTCGAGGCCACCGATCAGGTGATGGCCCCGCTCGACCCCGAGATGGTGGGGCCGATCCATCAACGGCTGCGCGAGCGCGGCATCGACCTGGTGCTGGGCATCGCCGTCGCGGAGATCGGGCCCGAGTCGGTCACCCTCTCCGACGGTTCCACCCGGCCGGCCGACATCGTCGCCGCGTCCATCGGCGTGCGGCCGGAAAGCGGTCTGGCGCAAGGTGCCGGGCTGGCGCTCGGCGCGGGCGGAGGCATCCTGGTCGACGATCGGATGCGCACGTCCGACCCGTACATCTACGCGGTGGGCGACGCAGTGGTGAAGCGCGACGCCGCAGATGGTGGCGACGTGCTGGTGCCGCTGGCCAACACCGCCAACCGCCAGGGCCGCCTGGTGGCCGACGTCATCGCCGGCCGCGCCGGCACCGACCGGCCGGTGCGCGCCACCGCCATCGTGGGCCTGTTCGGTCTGGTCGCCGCGACCACGGGTTGGAACGAGAAGCGCCTGCGGGCCGCAGGCCGTGCGTACCGCGCGATCCACACCCACCCTGGCTCGCACGCGGGCTACTTCCCTGGCGCCGAGTCGATGGCGCTGAAGCTGCTGGTCGATCCGGCCACCGACGCGATCCTCGGTGCCCAGGGCGTGGGCGGCGAGGGTGTCGACAAGCGCATCGACGTGATCGCCACCGCGATGGCCGGCCGCCTGACGGCCAGCCAACTGGCCGACCTGGAGCTGGCGTACGCGCCGCAGTTCGGCTCGGCGAAGGATCCGGTGAACATGTTGGGCTTCATCGCCGAGAACATGCGCGACGGCCTGGCCGACACGGTGCAGTGGTCGCAGTTGTCCGATGTGCTGGCCGCCGGCGCAACGCTGGTCGACGTGCGTTCGCGCAAGGAACACTCCGCGGGAGCGATCCCCGGCGCGGTCAACATCCCCGTCGACGAGCTGCGCGGTCGGCTGCACGAACTGCCCGCAGGCTCGTTGGTCGTCTACTGCCGCGTTGGCCAGCGCGGACATGTCGCGGCGCGGATCCTGGCCCAGTCGGGGCGCGAGGTGCGCAACCTCGACGGTGGCTTCCGCACATGGGCCGCCAGCCCCGCCGCCACCGCAGCCTTGTTCGGCTGACGCCGGCCCCAGCGATCAGCGGAGGATGTCGAACACCTCCACGCCCGTCGGGCCGGAGATGGCCAACGACGTGCCGCCGGGGCTGAACGCGACGGTCCAGGTGTCGGTGCCACCGGCGCGCGGGACCATTGCCAGGTTCGAACCGGTTGCTCCGTCGTACAGGAGCGTGCCGTCGCGGGCACAGATCGCGACGAGTGAGCCGTCGTTGTTGGTCCCCGCCACGCCGAGGAAGGAGTTCCCGTCGTCGCTCACGACGTGCAGGAGCTCTTCCCCCGTCGTCGCATCCCAGATCGAAGCGCCGCCGACCGTTCTGGGGCCCACGACTTCGGACGTTGTGGCGACGACCCGCGAGCCGTCAGGCGTGAACCTGACCTCGTACGCCGTCGGTCCTTCGAGCGTCGCGACCTTGACGTAGGTCTCGCTGTCCCAGATCATGGCGCGTGCGTCTGGAGCGAACGTGACGATCCGGCGTCCGTCGGAGCTGAAGTGACCGCCCTTGGGGTAGATCTCGCCCGATGACGAGTCCAGCTCGATCAACAGCGCACCGGTGCGCGCATCCCACAGTCGCGCGTCTTCCCTACTGCTGGTCAGCACCGTCGTCCCGTCCGGGCTCATCACTGCCCCACCTCCGGCGAGCACCGTCATCGTGCCGTCCACCGTGTTCCACAGCGACTGGCCGTTCACGGCCCGCGTGCCGTCGAGGTTGAAGGAAACGGGGCAAGGGTTCGTCGAGCCACCCAAGCTGGTTGCGGCCGCCCCGATGGTGGCGGCCGTGGCCAGCTGGCGAGCTTCGTCGTCCCACAGGTCGGGGAGTGGTGCGCCGATGAGCGGGCAGTCGAGCTCGCGCAGCTTCACCAGTGTCCGGGCGTCGTAGAAGCGGAAGACCCGGTCTGCGCCGACGGTCACGAGTGTCGCACCATCTGCGCTGTAGGCCACGCCCTCGGCCGGCTCGTCGATGACCCCGAAAGGAGTGAGGGTGATCGACGGATCCGTCACCGTCACGGTGCCCGGTGCAGGAACTGACGCGGGAACTGTTGAGCCAGTGGGCAGAGTCGTCGATGTCACCGCGGGACGCGATGGCGCCGTTGTCGTTGTCGGTTCGGTGAGCGCCCCGGTCGTCGCCGGCAGTGGTGTCAACACCGTGGTGTCTGGTGCGACCGTGTCGCCAGGCGTGATCGTGGTGGAGCGATCGTCGCGTGTGAGCAGTGCGATCCCGCCGACCAGGATCACCACTGCCGCTCCGGTGGCAGCGACGGTCCTCACTCGCTGCGCCAGCCGACCGCGTCGGGCGATGTCGCTCGCTCCGTGCTCGGGGGCGGGCCGCCGCAGCGCCTGTCCTGCGCGTCGACCGAGCTCGTCGAACGCCGACTCGGCGCCGGGATCGTGGGGTGGGATCGATGCGCCGCCGTTGTCGTTCGGCTCGATGGTCACAACCCACCTCCGAGGCCGGCGAGGATCACGATGCGCGCCCGTGCGATGTCCGAGCGCACTGTGCCCAGCGGTACATCGAGGATCTCTGCGATCTCTGCCATGGTCCGTTCACCGGCGAAGTGCAGTGTCACCACGGTTCGCGGTCGCGCCGGTAGCAGCCGTACCAGCTGCCAGAACGCGATGACGTCCGCCGACGGACCGTCAACCCAACGTTCCTCGGTGCCCACCCGCGACCGGAACCGCTGCTCGGTGCGGCGTCGCCGCCAACGCGATCGGCAGGCGTTCAGCAGTACTCGGTGGCACCACGCCCCTGGAAGGTCGAGTCGACCGACGCGATCCCAACGGATGAACGCCTTGACCATCGCGTCCTGCACGGCGTCCTCGCCGTCGCGTCGATCGCCCGTCAGCGCCGTCGCCACGGCGACGAGGCCGGGGTACTCGCGGCGGTAGACGTCGTCGAACGGCGGCGTCGACGGCACGCTCTCGGTCATCATCAGTTCGATACCCACGACAACATTGGTCCCCATACCAAGACACACGCACGACCAGTGCATCTGTATGCATCGAAGATCAGGCGGGTCGGCGGGTGGTCAGCGGCTCGCATCGAGGTACGCCTCGGTCAACAGGTCGCACAGGGCAGCGTCGATCTGTTCGGGGGTGGCAACGTTCGCCGTATGCCAGAACCTGCTGCCGTACGCCACGACCTTGCGCGTGATCGTCGGGTGTGCCGCTCGGTAGGGAAGCGCGAAGCCGACCGACACCCAGCGTTGCATCGGCCGCAGCTCGGCGAACTTCCGCGGGCACTTCAGGAAGACACCAACCGACACCACGTCGGCGTGTACGGGCCCGACGGTGGCGAGGTGCTGCATCACCGCCTCGAACACCGCTCGTTCGTGGGTGGGCCCGGTGGCGAAGTACTCGTCGACCGACAGGCCGGGCGCGCAGTCGTGCCCTTGACCGTTGCGTTCGAAGAACCGTCCGCAACGAGGGCAGGTCCAGCCGTTCACGACCCACATCCTGTCAGCCGGTGGATGGCCGGCGCGCCGACGACTGCGCCGTCGCGAGTGTGCGGCGGCCCTTGACGAGATTGGCATCGTTGACTATCGTCCGAAATATGTCGGACGTTCTACGAACATCGTACGAAGTCGTTGAGGAACACGTCGTGCTCGACTACGACCTGGCCGACGAGATCGCCGCCGACACACCGGCGCGGCTGAAGGCGCTGGGCGACCCGTTGCGCCAGCTGCTGCTCGATCTCGTGCTGGAGCGGGCGATGAGCGTCACCGAGCTGGCCGACCGCGTGCGCCGGCCGAAGAGCAGCGTCGCACACCACGTCGACCTGCTGGTCGAGGTCGGGCTGCTGCAGGTAGTGCGCACCCGCAAGGTGCGGGCGCTGGAAGAGCGCTTCTATGGCCGCACCGCCCGCACCATCGCGTACCCGTCGGCGACGTACGACGGCGACCTGCCGTTCTTCGCCGACGCCCGCGCAGTGGCCGACATGGAAGCAATGGCGGCCGCCGTGCCGTCGGGGTTCACGATGCGGTCGGTACGCATCCCCGAAGATGTGGCCGGCCAGTTCCTCCAGCGGGTGCTCGACCTGTCGTTGGAGTTCAGCCGCATGCCTCGCGGTGGCACGCGCGAGTTCGCTCTGCTGGTGGGCATGTTCCCCACCACCCGCCCGGTGGCGCCGACCGCGAAGGAGGCAGCGCATGGCGCGTGAACGAGTGCAACTGGGCGGCAACTACCGCAAGCTCTACGTGGCGACAGCGCTCTCGAACGTGGGCGACGGCATGTCGGCGGTCGCCTATCCCTGGTTGGCCACCGCGATCACCCGCAACCCACTGCTGGTCGCCAGCGTGGCCGCCGCCCAGCGCTTGCCCTGGCTGTTCTTCACCCTGCCGGCAGGCGTGATCACCGACCGGGTGGACCGCAAGCGGGCGATGGTCCTGATGGATTCGTTGCGTTGCGGCTTCACCCTGCTGGTGGCTTTCGCGGTGCTCTCCGAGCAGGGCACGTTGCCAGCGCCCGACGACGTGAAGAACATCGTCGGCACGCGCACCGGCCTGTACCTGCTGCTGCTGGCGGCCACTGTGCTGCTGGGCTGCGCCGAGGTGCTGCGCGACAACTGCGGGCAGACGTTCATGCCGTCGATCGTCGAGCCGCAGCACCTGGAGCGTGCAAACGGCCGCATGTGGGCCATCGAGTCGGCGGCGAACACGTTCATCGGCCCGCCGGTGGGCTCGCTGCTGCTGCTGGCGGCGTTCTCCGTGCCGTTCTTCGTGGATGCGGCGTCGTTCTTCTTCGCCGCCGCGCTGGTCGCACTGATCCCCGGCACGTTCCGGGCCAGCCGCCCCGACCGTGCGCCGGCGATGGCGGGCGCGGGCGCTGGCGCTTTCGCTGGCGCAGTCGGCTCGCCGTCGTGGCGTGCCGAGCTGGCCGAGGGCGTGAAGTGGCTGTGGGGCAACCAGCTGCTGCGCTCGATGGCGATCATCCTCGGCGTGATGAACATGGCTTCCAGCCTCAGCGGCGCGATGTTCGTGCTGTTCTCTCAGGACGTGCTGGACATCACGCCGCTGACGTTCACGTTCATGGGCTTCGGCTTTGCGGTCGGCAGCGTCGTCGGCGGCTACGTCGCGCCGTGGATGTCGCGCACGTTCGGCAGCGGCACCTGCCTGGCGATCACGCTGGGCTCCAGCGCCGTCGCCCACCTGCTGGTCGGGCTCTCGTCGTGGTGGCCGCTGACAGCAGTGCTGTTCGCCGTCGGCACGCTGCTGGGTTCGACGTGGAACGTGATCACCGTCAGCCTGCGCCAGACGATCATCCCGTCACACCTGCTGGGCAGAGTCAACAGCGTGTACCGCTTCTTCGCCTGGGGCATGATGCCGGTGGGCGCAATGCTGGGCGGTGCGGTGGTGGCAGTGGGCACAAGCGTGACCACCCACGAGATGTCGCTGCGCTGGGTGTGGTTCGTCGACGCGGGCATCCACGCCGTGCTCTTCGTCTTCGGCAGCCGGCTGCTGACGACCGAGCGGCTGGAAGCCGCACGCGCCGCCGCGGCCGAACCGGCGCCCCAGCCCACCGCGCTGACGCAGGCCTGAACGCTGCCGAGTGCTGTCAGCGCGCCCGGCGGTCGACGGGCGGTGGCGCCGACTGTTGCCGGCGCGCCAGTACCTCGGCGATGGTGCGCTGCAGGTTTCCCGCGCGCGCCCCTGGCTCCACGTGCACGAGGCCGCGCTGGATGCGGCCGGCCAGGCTG
>JAUSLQ010000103.1 GCA_030645675.1 Actinomycetota bacterium
CCGCCGGCCAGGCTGCGCTCGGTGTACGGCAGGATGGCCTTCACCACCGCCCACCCCGCGTCGCGAGTGCCCAGCACGTGCTCGTGGGTGACCCGCACGTCGCGGAAGTGCACCAAGCCCGGCTCGGACGTGATGCCGATCTCGTCGAGGCGGACCAGGCAGCAGGTGAGGCCCTTGCGGCCCGGCAGGTCGGCGCTGCGGGTGAGCACCAGCGCGTGGGTGGCGTGCTCGATCTCGCAGACCTTGGTGCCGTTCAGCGTGAGGTACTTCCAGTCGAACTCCGCGCGGCAGGTGGTGGCCAGCGGGTCGTCGGTGCCAGGCTCGGCGAGCAGTGCGGTCCAGTAGTGCTGCCCGGTGAGCAGCGCCGGCAGTATCTCGGTCGCCTGCGCAGGCGTGGCGAACTGGCGCAGGATGGGGCCCACCAGCCGCACGCCGGCGCCCGCCAGTGGCGGGGCGATGGCACCGGCGGCAGCCAGCTCTTCTTCGATGATCTGCTGCACCTGGGTGGTGGCGGCGAGGCCACCGTGGCTGCGGTTCCAGGTGGGCACGGCCAGGCCGGCCGCGGCCAGGCGCTCCCACCACTCGGCAACGGTGAGCGACGTGTCCCAGTTGTTGCTGACCCAGTACCGCAACGCGTCGCGCAGCTGGTCGGGGTTGCCGAGGGGCCACCACGGGCGGGGTGCTGCCAGGTCCATCGCGAAAACCGTACCAACGACCCGCTTCTACAGGTCGTGATGCCGGTGAGGTGGGCGCCCCGCCACGGTGCGGGATCGGCACCCGTCGTGCCGCATTCCCAGAACGGTCGTGCCGGAAATCGGGGTGGCACCCCTCGCAGGGGGTGGAGAACTGCCCTACGATGAGAAGCCTTGAGTGTCAACGACGCCACCCACGCAACCCCGAACCAGGCCGGCCCCGCGGCACCTGGCAACCCCGCGATCGCCGAGATCGTGCGCGCCCACTCCGACTGGGCGGGGGGTCTGATGCCTGCGTTGCACGCCATCCAGCACCATGCCGGGTACATCGATCGGGCGCACATCCCCATGCTGGCCGACGTGTTCAACCTGTCGACCGCCGAGGTGCACGGTGTCGTCTCGTTCTACACCGATTTCCGTACCACGCCGCCCGCTGGGCCGCTGGTCCAGGTCTGCCGTGCCGAAGCCTGTCTGTCGCGCGGCGGCGACAAGGTGTGGAACGCAGCCCGCACCGCGGCGCAGTGGGCGCCGGTGGAGGTGGCGGAGGTGTTCTGCCTGGGCAACTGCGCGCTCGGCCCGACGGTGGCCGCCAACGGCCAGTTGCACCGCGTGCTCGACGAGGGCGACATCGAGGCCATCGTCGGCGTCGCCGTGCGCCGCGCTCAGGGCAACGACCCGGTCGACGGTCCCGCGGCCGCCGCGGCCGCGCCGGTCGGCCCTGCTGGCCCTGCGTCCGCCAACCGTGCGTCCGCGGCAGTCGTCGTCTACGTGCCTCGCGATGCCGCCGCGCGCGCCGCCGGTGCCGACCACGTTGCTGCCGCCCTCGCCGCCGCCCCCGGCGTGCGCGTGGTCCGCAACGGCTCGCGCGGCATGCTGTGGCTGGAGCCGATGATCGAGGTCACTACCCCGTCCGGCCGCGTCGCCTACGGCCCCGTCGGTGTCACCGACGTGCCCGGGCTGCTGGCCGCCGGGCTGCTGCAAGGCGGCGAGCACCCGCTGCGCCTCGGGCCCACCGAGCAGCAGCCCTGGCTGGCGCGCCAGCAGCGCGTCACGTTCGGCCGCGTTGGTGTTGTCGACCCGCTCGACCCCGACGACTTCCTGGCCCACGGCGGCCTGGCCGGTCTGCGCGCCGCGCTGGCGATGCAGGCCAGCGAAGTGGTCGCTGCCGTCACCGACAGCGGTCTGCGTGGCCGCGGCGGTGCAGCGTTTCCCACCGGCATCAAGCTGCGTACCGTGCTCGATACGCCCAGCGCGCAGAAGTACATCGTGTGCAACGCCGACGAAGGCGACAGCGGCAGCTTCGCCGACCGGATGCTGATGGAGGGCGATCCGTTCCTGCTGATCGAAGGCATCGTCGTCGCCGGCTGGGCCGTGGGCGCAACGGAGGGCTTCATCTACATCCGCAGCGAGTACCCCGACGCCATCGCCACCATGGGGGCTGCCATCGCCACCGCCGAGCAGCGCGGCTGGCTCACCGGCCTCGCCGACGACGCAGGCACAACCGGCAGCGTCGGCGTGCTGGGCAGCGACTTCCCGTTCCGCCTGCACCTTCGGGTCGGCGCCGGTGCGTACATCTGCGGCGAAGAGACCGCGCTGATGGAGAGCATCGAGGGCAAGCGCGGCGTCGTGCGCGCGAAGCCGCCGCTGCCTGCCATCGCCGGCCTGTGGGGCAAGCCGACCGTGATCAACAACGTGCTCAGCCTGGCCGCGCTGCCGTCCATCCTCGCCGATGGGCCCGCCGCGTACGCTGCGCTCGGCACTGGCCGCAGCCGTGGCACGCAGGTGGTGCAGATCGCCGGCAACGTCGCCCGCGGCGGCATCTTCGAAACCGGCTTCGGCATCACCGTGCGCGAACTGGTGGAAGACCTCGGTGGCGGGTCGTACAGCGGCCTCCCGGTGGCGGCGGTGCAGGTGGGCGGGCCACTCGGCGCGTACCTGTCGGTCGAGCAGCTCGATCTGCCCATCGACTACGAGTCGTTCGCTGCCGCCGGTGCCCTGTTGGGCCACGGCAGCATGGTGGTGTTCGACGACATGGTCGATCTGCTGGGCATGGCCCGCTTCGCGATGGAGTTCTGCGCGGCGGAGAGCTGCGGCAAGTGCACGCCGTGCCGCATCGGCAGCACGCGCGGGGTGGAGCTGATCGACAAGATCATCGCCGGCGACCGCCGCGACGAACACATCGAAGTGCTGATGGATCTGTGCGAGGTGATGGCCGATGCGTCGCTGTGCGCGATGGGTGGCTTCACCCCGTTGCCGGTGCGCAGCGCGCTCGCCCTGCACCACGAGTTGCACCCCGATTCGGGCGGCGCGCGCGACTCGCACGACCTGTCGACGCAAGGAGCCACCGCGTGACGTTGCCCCTCTCGTTTCTCGTCGACCGCGACATGGGCACGCCCGCTCCCGATCGCGCCTTGCGCCAGCCGCTGCCGGCGTCGGTGGAGGTGATCATCGACGGCCAGCCCGTCGCCGTCGCCGAGGGCACCTCCGTGATGCGGGCCGCCGCGATCTGCGGTGTCGACATCCCGAAGCTGTGCGCCACCGACTCGCTCGATCCGTTCGGTTCCTGCCGCCTGTGCGTGGTGGAGATCGACGGCCGCAAGGGCACGCCGGCGTCGTGCACCACCCCGGTGGCACCCGGCATGGCGGTCACCACCCAGTCGCCGAAGCTCGAGCGCTTGCGCCGCGGTGTGATGGAGCTGTACATCAGCGATCACCCGCTCGACTGCCTGACGTGCGCGGCAAACGGCGACTGCGAGCTGCAGGACATGGCCGGCGCGGTGGGCCTGCGTGACGTGCGCTACGGCTACGCCGGCGAGAATCACCTGGGTCTGGAGAAGGACACGTCGAACCCGTACTTCACGTTCGACTCGTCGAAGTGCATCGTCTGCTCGCGCTGCGTGCGCGCGTGTGAGGAGGTGCAGGGCACGTTCGCGCTCACCATCGAGGGCCGCGGCTTCGGGGCACGTGTGGCCGCCGGCGCCAATGGCAGCTTCTTCGACAGCCCGTGCGTCTCGTGCGGCGCGTGCGTGCAGGCCTGCCCGACGGCCACGCTCACCGAGAACACCGTCATCGAGATGGGCCAGCCGCGCCGCACGGTGCTCACCACCTGCGCGTACTGCGGTGTCGGCTGCTCGTTCAAGGCCGAGATGCAGGGCGAGACCGTCGTGCGCATGACGCCGTACAAGAACGGCGGCGCCAACGAAGGTCACTCGTGCGTGAAGGGCCGCTTCGCGTGGGGCTACGCCAGCCACCGTGATCGCCAGCTGGAGCCGATGATCCGCGAGCACGTCAGCGACGAGTGGAAGACGGTCACGTGGGAGGAAGCGATCGCCTACGCGGCCAGCCGGCTGCGCGACATCCAGGCCCGCCACGGGCAGAACAGCATCGGCGGCATCACGTCGTCGCGCTGCACCAACGAGGAAGTGTTCGTGGTGCAGAAGATGATCCGCACCGCGTTCGGCAACAACAACGTCGACACGTGCGCGCGTGTGTGCCACTCGCCCACGGGCTTCGGCCTGTCGCAGGCGTTCGGCACCTCCGCGGGCACGCAGGACTTCAAGTCGGTCGAGCAGGCCGACGTCATCCTGCTGATCGGCGCCAACCCCACCGACGCGCATCCTGTGTTCGCGTCGCGCATGAAGAAGCGCCTGCGCGATGGTGCAGAGATCATCGTCGTCGACCCGCGTCGCATCGATCTCGTGCGCAGCCCACACGTGCAGTCCGCGCACCACCTGCAGCTGCGCCCTGGCACCAACGTGGCCATCGTGAACGCGCTGGCCCACGTGATCGTCACCGAAGATCTGGTCGACCACCGCTTCGTCAACGAGCGCTGCGACCCGGCCGAGTTCGCCAACTGGGCAGCGTTCGTGTCGCAGCCGGAGAACGGCCCCGAGGCGTTGCAGGAGCACACGGGTGTGCCCGCCGCCGAAATGCGTGCCGCCGCCCGCCTCTACGCCACCGGCGGCAACGCAGCGATCTACTACGGCCTCGGCGTCACCGAGCACAGCCAGGGCAGCACGATGGTCATGGGCATGGCCAACCTCGCGATGGCCACCGGCAACCTCGGCCGCGACGGCGTGGGCGTGAACCCGCTGCGTGGGCAGAACAACGTGCAGGGCTCGTGCGACATGGGTTCGTTCCCGCACGAGCTGTCGGGCTACCGCCACGTCGGCGACAGCACCACGCGCTCGATGTTCGAGGCGTTCTGGGGGCACCCGCTGCAGGCCGAGCCGGGCCTGCGCATCCCCAACATGTTCGACGCCGCGATCGACGGCCACTTCAAGGGCCTGTTCGTGCAGGGCGAAGACATCGCCCAGAGCGACCCGAACACGGTGCACGTGATGCACGCGCTGTCCTCGATGGAGCTCGTGATCGTGCAAGACCTGTTCCTCAACGAGACGGCCAAGCTTGCCCACGTGTTCTTCCCCGGCACCTCGTTCCTGGAGAAGGACGGCACGTTCACGAACGCCGAGCGGCGCATCAACCGCGTCCGCCCGGCCATGCGGCCGCGCACCGGCAAGCACGAGTGGCAGGTGGTGTGCGACCTCGCCGCCGCCCTCGGCGCCCCGATGCCGTACGACAGCACCGCGCAGGTGATGGACGAGATCGCCCTGCTCACGCCCACGTTCCAGGGTGTGTCGTTCGCCAAGCTCGACCAGCTCGGCAGCGTGCAGTGGCCGTGCGACGACGCCAACCCGGCGGGCACACCGATCATGCACGAGGGCACGTTCGTGCGTGGCCTCGGCCGGTTCACTCCCACGCCGTTCGTGCCCACCGAGGAGAAGAGCAACCGGCGGTTCCCGCTGCTCCTCACCACCGGTCGCATCCTCAGCCAGTACAACGTGGGCGCGCAGACCCGGCGCACCGACAACGTGCAGTGGCACGGCGAAGACGTGCTGGAGATCCACCCGGCCGACGCCGAGGAGCGCGGCATCCGCACGGGCGACGAGGTGACACTCGCCAGCCGCGTCGGGGCCACCACGCTGCACGCACAGGTGTCGGACCGCATGGCGCAGGGCGTGGTGTACACCACGTTCCACTACCCCGTCAGTGGCGCCAACGTGGTCACCACCGAGCACAGCGACTGGGCCACCAACTGCCCGGAGTACAAGGTGACGGCCGTGCAGGTCTCGCCCGGCCACTCGGCGGCGACGGTGGAACTGGATCACCCCGAACACCGTCTGGGTGCGCTGGTACGCATGGCGAACCAGATCGCCCGCCAGATGGTGGCCGACCCGCACACCGACGCCGTGGCGGCCACTGCCACTCACCTGGCCAAGTTCTGGGAGCACGAGATGCGCGCCGATCTGGCGCAGGCGATCGACGGCGGCACGGTCACCGTCGACGACGTGGTGGTCAGCGCCATGCAACGCATCACCGCGACCGCCTGAGCGGGCGGCCTGCGCCAGCTCGTGTCCAAACGTGATGGGTCGGCCGGGTCACGCCCACGCCCGCGTCATGGCGGCGCGTACGCTGCACGGCGTGAGAGTGAGCGCCAAGGCCGACTATGCGATCAGGGCGCTGGTGGAGATCGCCGCCCGCCAGCCCGCCGACGGCCCGCCGCGGCCGGTGAAGGGCGACGCGATCGCGGCTGCGCAGGACATCCCGATGAAGTTCTGCGAGAACATCCTGTCCGAACTGCGCACCGCCGGGATCGTGGCATCGCGTCGGGGGAGCGAGGGCGGTTACTGGCCGGCGATCCCCACGTCGCAGATCCGGCTGGGCGACGTCATCCGGGTGGTGGAAGGCCCGCTCGCGGCGGTGCGCGGCGAACGCCCCAGCGACGTCGAGTTCACCGGTACCAGCGCCCCGTTGCAGGCGGTGTGGGTGGCCGCGCGAGCAGCGCTGCGGCGGGTACTCGACACGGTGACGATTGCCGATGTCGTCGCCGGCCACCTGCCGCCGGTGGTGGCGGAACTGCTGGGCGACGACGGTGCCTGGTCCGCCGTGCGCATCCCCGGGTAACCTTTCCCACAAAAAGAGTTGCAATAGTCGCGACTGGGCGATAAATATGATCGAGTATGTCAACAATAGCTGGCTCCCCCCGGTCCCCCTTCCGCCGCTCGCTCCGCTTCGGCGGCCTGCTGCTCGCCGCCTCGCTGGTGATGGTGGCCTGCGGCGACGACGAGGCGGTTCCCGCGACCACTGCGGTACCGGCCACCGATGCCAGCGGCAGCACCGTGCCGGCACCCCTTGCCGGAACGGTGCGCCTGGGCTTCTTCCCCAACGTCACCCACGCCCCGGCGCTGGTCGGTGTCGCCGAGGGCACGTTCGCCGCCGCCCTGGGTGACGGTGTCAGCTTGCAGACGTCCACGTTCAACGCCGGCACCGAGGCGGTCGAGGCACTGCTCGCCGAGTCGCTGGACATCACGTTCATCGGGCCCAACCCGGCGATCAACGCCCACGCCCGCTCCGGCGGCGAAGCCATCCGCATCATCTCCGGCAGCACGTCGGGCGGTGCCTACCTGGTGGTGAAGCCGGAGCTCACCTCGGTCGAGCAGCTGGCCGGCACCACGCTGGCCACCCCGTCGCTGGGCAACACGCAAGACGTGGCGCTGCGGGCATGGCTGAAGGAGAACGGCCTGGAGACCACGCCCGACGGCGGCGGCGACGTCAGCATCCTGCCGCAGAGCAACTCCACCACGCTCGAGTCGTTCCTCGCCGGTGACATCGACGGCGCCTGGGTGCCCGAGCCGTGGGCCACCCGTCTGGTGGAGGAGGGCGGCGGCACCGTGCTGGTCGACGAGCGCGACCTGTGGCCCGCCACCGGCGGCGAGTACGTCACGACCCACGTGATCGTGCGCACCGACTTCCTCACTGCCCACCCCGACCTGGTGAAGGCTGTGCTGGTCGGCCTGGCCGATGCGCTGGCGCTGATCGAGGCCGACCCGGCCAAGGCCCAGGCCGACGTGATCGCCCAGATCACCGACATCACGGGCAGCGAGCCCAGCGCCGAGGTCATCGCCGCCAGCTTCGACCACCTGACGTTCACGCTCGACCCGATCGCACCCTCGCTGCAGAAGTCGGCCGACGACGCAGTGGCGGTGGGCCTGCTGGAGCCCGTGGAGCTGGCCGGCATCTACGACCTGTCCCTGTTGAACGAGATCCTCGCCGAGCGCGGCGAACCGGAGGTGGAAGGCTTGTGACCTTGACGTTCGATCATGATGTCCCCAACGTGGTCGAGGCCGGCCAGCGCGAGCGCACTCCAGCGCTCGCGCTGCGGCGCGTCTCGAAGCGGCACGGCGCCGGTGCGAGCGCGGTCGTCGCGCTCGACGGCGTCAGCCTGACGGTGGAGCGCGGCGAGTTCGTGTGCCTCGTCGGCGCCTCGGGCTGTGGCAAGACCACCTTGCTGTCGCTGGTGGCCGGGCTCGACCAGCCCACGTCCGGCGAGCTGGAGGTGAACGGCCGCACGGCGTTGATGTTCCAGGAGCCGGCGCTGCTGCCCTGGCGCAGCGCAGCGCAGAACGTGGAGCTGGCGCTGAAGCTGCGCGGCGTGCCGCGGCGCGAGCGGCACGACCGGGCGGTGGAGCTGCTGCGGCTGGTGCACCTGGCCGACTTCGTCGACAAGGCTCCGCACGAGCTGTCGGGCGGCATGCGCCAGCGCGTCGCGTTGGCCCGGGCCTTGGCCCAGGAGGCCGACATCTTGCTGATGGACGAGCCGTTCGGCGCGCTCGACGCCATCACCCGCGACGTGCTGCACGACGAGATCGAACGCATCGCCCACGAGCAGCAGCTGACGGTGCTGTTCGTCACCCACAACGTGCGCGAGGCCAGCCGCCTCGGCGATCGCATCGTGCTGCTGTCCAGCCGGCCGGGCCGAGTGGTGGAGGAGTTCGCGGTCGACGTGCAACGGCCGCGCCGCATCGAGAGCCCGCAGGTGTCGGCGATCGCCGCCACCGTCACCACCCGCCTGCGCGAGGAGGTCCGTCGTCATGCCCACTGACATCCATTCCGACCCGTCACCCCGTGCCGACGGGCTGGTGAACGACGGGCTGGTGAACGACGCGGAGCTGGCCGGCCTCGACCATCTGGAGCTGGGTGAAGAGAGCGCCGTGCCGTGGGGCGCGCGGCTGTGGGGCCAGACGTGGCCGAAGTTGGCCGCGATCGCGCTGGTGATCGGCGCCTGGCAAGGGGCCGTGTGGGCCGAGTGGAAAAAGATCTACGTGTTGCCCTCGCCGCTGATGGTGTGGGACCGGCTGTACGCCGACATCGGCACCGCCAAGCTGTGGTCGGCGGTGGGCACCACGATGGAGCGGGCCGTCATCGGGTTCCTGATCGCGCTGGCGATCGGGGCGCTCGTCGGCCTGGCGGTCAGCGCATCGAAGTACGTGCGCACCGCGATCGGCTCGATGATCAGCGGCCTGCAGACCATGCCGTCGATCGCGTGGTTCCCGCTGGCCATCCTGCTGTTCGGGCGCGACGACAGCGCGATCTACTTCGTGGTGGTGCTCGGCGCCGCCCCGTCGATCGCCAGTGGTGTCATCAGCGGCATCGACGGCATGCCGCCGCTGCTGCGCCGCGTGGGCCGCAGCATGGGTGCCAAGTCGGTGGCGCTGTACCGCGACTTCGTCGTGCCCGCGGCCATGCCATCGGTGGTGTCGGGCTTGAAGCAGGGCTGGGCGTTCGCCTGGCGCAGCCTGATGGCCGGCGAACTGCTGGTCATCATCCCGGGCAAACAGACCATCGGTACTCGCCTGTCGTTCGCCCGTGAGCTGTCCGACGCCGAGGGCCTCATCGCCACGATGGTGGTCATCCTGGTGATCGGCATCCTCATCGACTCGCTGGTGTTCAGCCGCCTCGAGCGGCGGGTGCTGCGCAATCGGGGTCTCGCCGGCGCGAAGTAGCCTCGCGCGATCGACGACTTCGACGACCCGGGGTTGCCGTTCAAGCTCGGCCGCTGCTCGAACGGCGAGTTCGTCCCTCCGCCGCTCTCACCGGTGGCGGCGGAGGCCATGCGCCGCGCCCGCCAGATCAGCGACGACGCGGCGCGCCGGCTGGGCTGGAGCCGGCGGCAGTTCCTCACCTCGTCGGCCGGCATGGCCACAGGCCTCGTGGCGCTGCAGGCGTGCACCGACGAAGCACGGCGCGCGGGCGCGACGACGACCGGGCCTGCGAGCACCGGTCCGGCGACGACGAGACCGGCGATGACTGGGCCGGGCGGCACGTTCACCGTTCCGCCCACTGCGATCACCGAGCCCGAGCTGGCGACCACCACCACACAGCTGCCGCCCGGCTCGCTGCTCGTCGACGTGCAGAACCATGTGCTGGACTACGAGCTGAACCCGCAGGCGCCCACGTTCGGGGCAGGTTTCCCGCAAGGTGCCTGCGAGGCCGGCGACCCCCGTCAGTGCTTCACGCCCGAACGGTGGATCGACCTCGTGTTCCGGCAGAGCGACACCACGATGGCGGTGCTGTCGGCCATCCCTGCCGTGGGAGATGCGAACCCCCTGACCATCGAGGCGATGGAGCGCGGTCGCGAGATGGCGGCTGCGATGTGCGGCGATGCGCGTGTGCTGATCCAGGGGCAGGCAGCGCCCGACGTCGGCCCCATCGAGGCCGCGTTGGAGGCGATGAGCGCGGTCACCGCGGCCCACGCGGTCTGCGCGTGGAAGGTGTACACGCACAGCCCCAACGGCTGGTTCCTGGACGACGCCGACCCGCAGGCGCCGCAGGTGGGCGAACGGTTCCTCGCCCACGTAGAGGAACTGGGCGTGCCGGTGGTGGCGGTGCACAAGGGCCTGGCCGGCGGCGCCCCGTTCGCCTCGCCCCGCGACATCGGCCCGGCCGCGGTGCGGCACCCGCACCTGTCGTTCCTGGTGTACCACTCGGGGTACGAGAGCGGGGTCGTGGAGAGCGAGTTCAACCCTGGCGGCGCCGGTGTCGACCGCTTGGTGCAGTCGCTCGCCGATGCCGGCGTCGGCCCCGGCGGCAACGTGTACGCCGAGTTGGGCACCACCTGGCGCTCGGTGATGGGCGACCTCGACCAGGCCGCGCACGTGCTGGGCAAGCTGCTACTGGCGGTGGGCGACGACAACGTGGTGTGGGGCACCGACAGCATCTGGTACGGCAGCCCCCAGGACCAGATCGCCGCGTTGCACGCATTCGAGATCACGCCAGAGTTCCAGGAGCGCTTCGGCTATCCGGCACTGACGGCCGAGCGGAAGGCGAAGATCCTCGGCCTGAACGCAGTGCGTGTGCTGGGCATCGCGGCTCCCATCGCCGGGGCATGTCCGCCCGAGGTGCAAGCCGGCCTGCGCCGAGGCGACCCGCTGGCCAACGTGGCACCCGGCCCGGTGTCGCGCCGCGACGTGCTGGCCACCTTCGTGCGTGAGCACCCCTGGGTTCGCTGAGCGCCTCACGCTTTCCCCACTGTCGGAAGTCGGCGGTGAGCCACCGCTGGGCGTGGTGTCAACGCCGACTTGGGGACAACCTCGCCAAGTCGGCGGTGACACCACCCAGGAGGTGGGCTGAACGCCAACTCGAGTTCCGTGCGTGTGATCGCCTCGAGCGTGGCATGCTGGGTCGATGGAGCTCGAGGGAGCGAAGGCAGATCTGCATCGGTACCTGCAGGCGGGACGCGACGCGTTGTTGTGGAAGCTGGAAGGACTGTCGGAGTACGAAGTCCGCCGGCCGATGACGCGTACCGGTACGAACCTGCTCGGCATCGTGAAGCACGTCGCGAGCGTGGAAGCCGGTTACCTCGGCGATGTCCTGGGCCGCCCGTTCGGCGAACAGTTGCCATGGTTCGCCGAGGACGCCGAGGCGAACGCCGACATGTGGGCCACGGCCGAGGAGACCCGCGACGACATCGTCGGCCTCTACCGCCGGGTGTGGGTGCACAGCGACGCCACCATCGATGCACTCGATCTCGACACCGTCGGCCGGGTGCCGTGGTGGTCGGAAGGCCACAACGAGGTGACGTTGCACCGGCTGCTGATCCACATGATCGCGGAGAC
>JAUSLQ010000143.1 GCA_030645675.1 Actinomycetota bacterium
CCCACGTGCCATCGAGCGAAGCGACCCGCAGCGCCGCAGTGACCGCCCGGCTGACCGGCCCGGTGACCAACGAGCCGAGCGCGTCCTGCAGCGGTGCCGCGACCGTCGTGGTGACCTGGAAGACCACCCACATCGCGGCCAGGAACAGCAATGGGCCCGCCACGGGTGCGCACGCGAAACGGTCGAGACGATCGGACCAGCTGGCGTGCGTCACGGCAGCGCGCGAGATGCCACAGGCCGCCGCGTGCTCGACCCACGCGAACCGCTCGTCGGCGGCGGCGAACTGATCATCGGGCTGCCCGAACACGACGGGTTGCGGCGGCGGCGAGCGCAGCGCGCTGACCACGGCGTGCTCGAGCGCGTGCGTGCTGCGCCGGTGGCGGCCGTCGACCAGCACCACGGGTACGCCGGTGGCGGCGCAGAGCGCGCCGGTGTCGACAGTGATGCCCCGCCGCTCGGCCACATCGGCCATCGTCACCGCCAGCACGGCGCGCACGGGCAGCTCGCGCACCTGGGCCAGCAGGTACAGGCTGCGCGGCAGGTTGGGCGCATCGGCGACCACGACGACCACGTCGGGCCGGTCGCCACCGGGTGGCTCTACCAGCAGCTCGAACGTCAGCGCCTCGTCGGGCGACACAGGGTCGAGGCTGTAGGCGCCGGGCAGGTCGACGAGTGCGAGCGTGCCGCCGCCGCCGTAGTCGTTGCCGTAGTCGTTGCTGTTGTCGTTGTCGTTGTCGTTGTCGTTGCCGTAGTTGTTGCCGTTGATCGTCCAGCTGCCCTGGCCGACTTCCACGCTGGTGCCCGGCCAGTTGCCCACCTGGCGGCGCAACCCGGTGAGTGCGTTGAACAGGGTGCTCTTGCCGACGTTGGGGCTGCCCACGAGGGCCACCACCGGGCATCCGGGCGCGGCCACGGTGATCGCGTCGCTGTGGCAGCCGACATCGGTGTGCCGCTGCCGGGCTCGCCTCACGCAGCACCTGTGGAGGTCGGGCGCAGCGTCAACCGGCGCAGGGTGGCGCGGTCGATGGCCAGGCGCGAGTCGCCGATCGCGACGATCACGCCGCCCCCGGCCACTTGGCGCAGCACATGGATGACGGCACCGGGGCGCACGCCCAGCTCGGCCAGGCGCCGCTGCAGCGCCGCCGGTGCATCGACGTGCTCCACCACCACCTCACCGCGCAGACGGCTGCTGCTGCTCACGAAGGCGAGGTTACCCGAGGTGGTCAGGCTGGGCTTCTTTCGGCCGAGTACCCGGTCGCACGGGCGGCTCATGCACTAACGTCGCAACCCGTGGAATCCGTCGTGGTGGGCATCGCATTTGCCGCGCTGTTCGCCGTGTGGTGGGTGAAGAAGGCCGAGTGGTCGCGCCACGAAACAGGCGCCGAACCCCGCCCGCGCTCCGCGTTCGCGCCGACGCCGGCGGTACCGCCGCCCGCTTTGGCGGGCACCGAGCCACCCGCCACGTTCCGCCCCGACATCGAGGGCTTGCGGGCCATCGCCGTGCTGCTCGTGCTGGTGTACCACGCCAAGTTCAGCATCGCCAGTGGGGGGCTGATCGGCGTCGACGTGTTCTTCGTGTTGTCCGGCTTCCTGATCACCTCGCTGCTACTGCGCGAGCTCAGCACCACGGGCACGATCTCCCTGTCGAACTTCTGGGCCCGCCGTGCACGGCGGTTGCTGCCCGCTTCGGGCCTGGTGCTGGTGGCCACCCTGCTGGCCAGCCGGTTCACCATGGACTTCCTCTCGCAGGCCGACCTTGGCCACGACGCCATCGCCGCCAGCCTGTTCGTGGTCAACATCCGCTTCTGGCAGACCGGCGTCGACTACCTCTCGCAGGGCAAGCCGGAGTCGCCGTTGCTGCACTTCTGGTCGCTGGCCGTGGAAGAGCAGTTCTACATGGTCTGGCCCGGGCTGCTGCTGTTGCTGGTGCGGTTCGCCCGCGTGCGACGGCGGGTGCTGGGCGCCCTGATCGGCCTGATCTGGCTGGTGTCGCTGGTCGTGTGCATCCAGCTCACCTACGGCGGGTTCGAGCAGCACAACTGGGCGTTCTTCATGCTGCCCGCCCGTGCGTGGGAGCTGCTCACCGGCGCTGGCCTGGCGTTCGTCGCCGGCCGCCTGCCCTCGGCCCAGCGGCTGTCGGCAGCGGTGCGTCAGGCCATTGCCGTGCTCGCCTGGCTGTCGGTGGGGGCCATCTTCGTGATGGCCGTGGTGTACGTGCAGGACCAGCCGTTCTTCCCCGGTTTCGTCGTGGCCATCCCTGTGGTGGCCACGCTGCTGGTGGTGCTGTGCGGCACGCTCGGCATCGGCGAAGGGCCGGTGCTGGTGCTGCGCGCGCGCCCCCTGCAGTGGGTGGGCGCGCGTTCGTACGCGATCTACCTGTGGCACTTCCCGATGCTGGTGCTGGCCGGGCACCAGTGGGGTCGCGGGCACCTCGTGGAAGGCCTCAGCGTCGTCGCTCGCCTGGCCGTGCTGGCGGCGTCGTTGGTGCTCGCCGAGGTCAGCCATCGATTCGTGGAGAACCCGGTGCGCTTCTCGCCCTCGCTGGCGAAGGTACCGGTACGTAGCCTGGTGATGGGTGCATGGGTGGCCCTGATCGGCATCGGCGCCGCCAACCTGCTGATCGCCAACCCGCCATCACTGTCGGCAGCGGGAGACGCAGCCGAGGTCACGCTGGCCCAAGCGACCACGACTGCGGTGCCCACCACCGAACCGGGTACCACGGTGGCCGCGTTGCCGGGCGACAGCACCACCTCCACGGCCGCCACCACCACTACCACGGCGCCGCCGGTTGCCGATGCCTCGCGCGACAACCCGCCCGAGCTGGCGGCCCTGATCGCAGCCAACCTGCCCACCTTGCAGGAGGCCGTGAACACCGGCAAGGTACCCGGGAACCTCAGCCCCAGCCTCGGCAACGCGGCCAACGACCTGCCGCAGATCTACGACAACGGGTGCATCCTCGACGTCGGCGACAACCAACCGAAGCAGTGCATCTACGGCGATGCCAACGGCAGCGTCACCGTCGTGCTGTTCGGCGACTCGCACGCCGCCGAGTGGATGCCGGCCATGCACCAGGTGGCGGCCGAGAACGGCTGGCGGCTCATCATCCACACCAAGAAGGCCTGCCCGTCGGCGGAGATCCCCACCGACAAGGACCCCAACGGCACCGACTGCATGGTGTGGCGCGAACGCGTGATCGCGCTGATCGGCGAGATGCACCCCGACCTGGTGGTCATGTCGTCGTACCGCTACAAGCAGGTCGGCGCGGCCGCCGGCCGCGACCCCGACCAGGTGTGGAAGGAGGGAATCGACCTCACCGTCTCGAAGGTGCGCCCGCTGGCCGACCACGTGCTGCTGCTGGGCGACACGCCGACCCCGATCGACGAGTTCGTGCCCAACTGCCTGGCCGGCAACCTGTCGAACGTCCCTCGGTGCATGAACTCGCGCGACGGTGCGGTACGTCCGGGTCGCCTGGCCGTCGAGCGCGAGGTGGCCGACACGTACGACGCCGCGTTCATCCCCACCAGCGACTGGCTGTGCACCGACACCGCCTGCCCGGTGATCGTGGGCAACACACTGATGTACCGCGACAACAGCCACATCACCGCCAGCGCCGCGCTGCTGCTCGCGCCGTACGTGGAAGCGGCGCTGAAGTCGGCGATGGCCTGAGGGCGTTCTCACCGAGTTCTCACCCGTCAGGGCCACCCAGGTCGGTACCGTTCCGATCAGCGACAGTTCCGTCGCACAGATCCAAGGAGCCCGCCATGACCCGCAAGGTGATCGCCCTCACGAGCTTGGCCGTCGTCACCGCAGTCGCCGTTGCCGGCACCGCGATGGCCGACGACCGGTTCCCCGGCCCGGGTGACGGCCGTGGTCGCATGCGCGACGACGACCACCGCCTCGGAATGTTGCTCGCGCTGGTGGCTCTCGTCGCAGTGGTTGCGCTCGTCACCTGGCTGCTGGCCCGCCGCCGGCCGGCCGCCGTTGCGACCGGTCCGGTCTCCCCGGCGTCGCCGACGGCCGCCGCCGAGGCCATCCTCGCCGAGCGCCTGGCCCGCGGCGACATCGACGCGGCCGACTACGCCGCCCGCCTCTCTGCCTTGCGCGGCACCCCGCCGGCAGGCTGACACCCGCGTGCCTGGGGTCGTGTGCGCTGTGTCGCTCGCAGCGGACCACAGCGCACGCGATGCCGGGCCGCACGAAGCGTGACGTTGCCTAATGTGCGGGGCATGACTCGCCCGTGCAAGATCGGTGTCCAGCTGCCCGAGGTGGAGCGGCGGGTGCTGTGGCCGGAGCTGATCTCCATGGCGAAGGCCGCGGAGGCGGTCGGCTTCGATTCCATCTGGTTGGGCGACCACCTGCTCTACGACCTGCCCGACGGCACGGTGCGTGGCCCGTGGGAGGTGTTCACCTCCCTGGCGGCGCTGGCCGCCGTGACCGAGCGGGTGCAGCTGGGCTCGCTGGTCGCCTCGCTGGGCTTTCACGAGCCGGCGATGTTGGCGAAGATGGCGGCCACGGTGGATGCCGTCTCCGGCGGCCGGCTGACCCTGGGGGTGGGCGCGGGCTGGAACCGGCGCGAGTACGACGCGTTCGGCTTCCACTACGACCACCGGGTCGATCGCTTCGAGGAGGCGTTCGGCGTGGTGCGCCGCCTGCTGGCCGGCGAGACGGTCACCCACACCGGCAGGTACTACGCGCTCGATCGCTGCCTGATCGACCCGCCGGCCACGCGCCCGGGCGGCCCGGTCCTGATGCTGGGCTCGAACAGCCCGCGCATGCTCTCCATCGGGCTGCCGCACGTGCACGAGTGGAACGTGTGGTGGAGCATCTACGGCAACACGCCCGAGGGGCTGGCAGCGGTGATCGCCGACGTGCGCTCGCGCACTGCAGCGGTGGGCCGCGGCCCCGACGAACTGGCGGCCACGGCGTGCGTGTTCGTGCGAGTACCCGGCGGCGCTGGGCGCACGATGGGCAGCCCGGAGATGAACGGCTCGCCGTTGGAGGGTTCTCCGGAGCAGCTGGCCGAGCAGCTGGCCGCGTTCGCCGCGGTCGGCGCCGCGCACCTGCAGCTGGTGGTCGACCCGATCACCCAGGGATCCATCGAATGGCTCGGTGAGGTGCTTGCGCTGCTCGACGCATGAGCTGCGCCCGTCAGTCCGCCCGTCAGTGCGCCAGGCGGCCCGCGCGTCAGGCCAGCGGTTGCAGCTCGGCGGCCAGCACGCCTTCCGACACCACCACGCGGTCGTCGAGCGTGATCGTGCAGTTGCGCATCGGTAGGTCGAAGTGGCCGGCGGTGAATCGCCCGGCCAGCTCGTTGGCGCCCGTGGAGTACACGAAGTTGCCGGCGTACACGCGAGCTTCGGTGCCCCACGTCTCGCGCTTGTCGTACAGCTGTGCGGAGTCCCATCGGGCGTGTTGGTTCATGCCCCACCCCACGTGGCTGGTGGCGTAGCTCTCCCGGTCGCCGAACGCACCGAGGTACGAGCGGAACAGCGCCGCGTCGGCACCGTCGCCATCGATGCGCTCGATGTGGTCGTCGACGATCGTGAGCACCACGGGTGTCTGGATCAGGTCGTTGAACGTCAGGTTCATGTCACCCGGGGCCAGCACCACCGTGCCGTTCACGCAGTGGGCGGCGGGGAACGCCGCGACCAGGCCGCCTGGCCAATGGGCGAACGAACCGGGGCCGTTGGTGAGGCCGTTCGAGCTGCCCGTGGCAGCGCCGGCCAGCTGCACCACCAGGTCGGTGCCGGCAGCGCTGGCGACTCGCATCGTGCCGGCCGAGCGAATCCACTCGTGTCCCAGCTGCACGCGCCGGGGCAGGTCGGCGTCCCACTGGAGGCGCTCGAACACCTCGGGGTGCTCGTTGGAGATCATCAGCACCCGCGCCCCGTCGGCCTGGATGCGGCCGAGATCGGGTGAGTGCAGCAGGCCCTCCACCGTGCAGTCGATGATGAGATCGCATGCGGCCAACGCGGCGATGACGGCGCGGTGGCCGGCGACCGCTTGCGAGGCCCCTGTGGAGCGGATGGGCACGGCGTGCGTTGACGGGGGAGTGGGCACGACCACGTCGAACACGCGGCCACCCAGCGACTGGGCGGCGAGCCTGGCGGTCTCCACCAGCACGGGCCTGCTCTGCGACTCGCTGAGTACGGCGACCAGCTCACCGGGTTGCAGTGCACAGCGGGCCAGGTGGTCGGCGAACGCCGTGATGAAGCGCCACTCGGTGGTCATCGTGTCTCCATGCTCGGCAGCCGGCCGCTGGTGGCTTCGTCTCGCTCGCACGCCGCCAGGTGGTCGGCGATCAGCCGGTTCACCTGCGCGGGTGCCTCCACGTTCAGCAGGTGGCCGGCGTGGGGCACGATCACCGTGCGGGCCTTGGGCAGCAGTTCGGCGATCGCGTGCGAGTACTCGGGTGGGGTCTCGCTGTCGAACTCGCCGCCCAGCACCAACACCGGCGCGGTGACCGTGGGAAGCAAGGCTCGCGCGTCGTGGGTGACGAGGCAGTCGATGCTGCGCCGCAGCGCCACGGCGGAGATGCGCGACATCGCGGCCACCTGGCCGGCGAAGGCCTCGGGGCCGATGTGCGCGCCGCCCAGGCCCGCCAGCACCCGCTCCGCGAAGTCGGCCGGTGCTTCGCCGCGATCCAGCGGCGCCAGGCGGGCGGCGCGCCACACGTCGGGGAGGGTGCCGTTCAGCCCGAACCTCGGGCTGGTGGACATGAGGGTCAGCGACCGCACAGAGTTCGGATGCCACGCGGCCAGGTACTGGGCGATCATGCCGCCCATCGAGATGCCCACGACGTGAGCGCGGCCGTCGTCGTGACCGTTTGCTGTCGCGAGCGCGTCGATCCATTCAGCGGCCGCATCGGCGAGAGCGCGGAAGGTCAGCCGTTCGGCGGGTAGCGGCGGGGCCGCGCCGTAGCCGGGCATGTCCCACGCCGCCACGTGCCAACGGTCGCCGAGGCCGACCAGTTGGGGCTCCCACGACACGCGGCTGCCCCCCAGCCCGTGCAGCAGGATCACCAGCGGCCCGTCGCCACGCTCCCGCCAGGCGAAGCCGCCACGTTCGACGTCGCGTGCCTGGGTGAGGTCGGCCGAGCTCATGCTCCTGAGTATGCCAGACGCACGTCAGAGTTTGTCAACGTGTTGACAAACTGGTCACCGGTCTGGTGAGATGCGCTCCATGACGCAATCGGTGATGACGCGAGACGAGATGGTGAGCCTGGTGCGGGCGATGGGCCCGGCCATGCGCGAGCGGGCGGTGCAGACCGACCTGCAGGCCAGCTTCCCGCACGAGAACTTCGCCGACTTCGCGGCCAATGGGCTGATGGGTGTGTGCGTGCCGGCGCGCTACGGCGGCCTGGGGGCCGGCTACAGCGACTACGTCCGCGTCAGCGAGGAGATCGGCCGCTACTGCGGCGCCACCGGCCTGACGTTCAACATGCACAACGCCACCATGCTGTGGTGCGGCCAGGTGGCCGACCTGCTGGACATGACGCCCGAGCAGCGCGAGCGTCACGAAGCCACCCGCACGGCGATGTACCGCGGTGTCATCGAGCGGGGCGACATCCACAGCCAGCCGTTCTCCGAGGGCCTCGCACCCGGCGCCACGGCGGGCGTCACCACCAAGGCCGTGCCGGTGGAGGGCGGGTGGCTGGTCACCGGCCGCAAGATCTTCGCCTCGCTGGCCGGCGCCGCCACGTTCTACAACGTCACCTGCCAGGTGCCGGGTGAAGACGTCATCCGCCTGTTGGGCGTGCCCACCCAGGCCGAGGGTGTGGAGATCCTCGACGACTGGGACCCGCTGGGGATGCGGGGCACCGTGTCGAAGACGCTGCTGATGAAGGACGTGTTCGTACCCCACTCGAACGAGTGGATGCCGGCCGGGCTGTACAACCAGGCAGCGCTGCGGTTCCCCTGGCTGTTCCTGTCGCTGTGCCCCAGCTACCTGGGCCTCACCGGCGGCGTGATCGACGCGGCGCGCCTGTACCTGCGCGGCGAGATGCCCGGGCAGGTGGCGGGCGCTCGCCGCGACCACCCGATCAAGCAGGTCGGTTGGGCGCAGATGCAGCTGCGCCACCAGCAGTCGCGGGCGATGATGTATCGCGCCATCGACGAGGCGGTCATCGACCCCACCGAGGAGCAGTTGGTGCTCGGCTGGGCCACTGCCATCACCGTGATGGAGCACGCCGCCGAGGTGGCCAGCCTGGCCATCAAAGTGTGTGGCGGCCAGTCGATGCAGAAGAACCTGCCGCTCGAGCGTCTGTACCGCGATTCGCGTCTGGGCAGCACGATGCTGCCATGGAGCGCCGAGGTGTGCACCGAGCGGCTGGGCACCGCCCGGCTCTACGACTGACACACTGGTCCCGTGAGCGTGTGCTGATGGACGTCTGCTGATGGGCCGGCCGGCGGCGTTGAGTCGCGAGCGCATCGTGCTGGTGGCCGCGCAGTTCGTGGCCGACCATGGCGCCGGCGCGCTCAGCGCACGGCGGCTGGGCGAGACGCTCGGCTGCGACCCGTCGGCGCTGTACCGCCACTTCGCCAACATGGGCGACCTGGAGCGCGAGGTGGCCGATCGCCTCCTTGCGGACATCGATGTCGATTCCCTGCACAGCCACACGTGGCGCTCCGCCTTGCGCCGCATCTGCGTCGATCTGCGTTCCGTGCAGCTTCAGTACCCGCGCTTTGCAGCGTTGATCCGCTCGGCCCCCACCCGGTTGGCCAACGAGCTGCGCATCACAGAGGCGATGCTGCGCGAGCTGGCCCGCAGCGGGCTGCCACCGGCACAGGCAGCCGCCGCATACCACGCGCTGATCGAGCTGACGGTCGGTTCTGCAGCCGTCGATGCGCCGCTGGCCAGCGAGCCGGTCACCACCCGCCGCCGCCTGTACCGCGATTGGCGCGCGGACTACGCAGCGCTCGACACGGTGGCCTTTCCCGCATCGGTGGCGGCGTCTGCGCACCTCTACGAGGGGTCGGCCGACGATCGCTTCGAGTTCGCGCTCGACCTGTTGCTGGACGGGTTGCAGGCCCGCCTGGCGGTGCCGCGCGATGGGGTGTCGATTCGGTAGTCTCGGCACTCGTCCGAAGGAGGGGCTATGCCGCAGAAGGTTCGTGGAGTGGTGGCACGCAGCAAGGGCGCGCCGGTGTCGATCGAGACGATCGTGATCCCCGACCCCGGCCCGGGCGAAGCCGTCGTGGCGGTACAGGCCTGCGGCGTGTGCCACACCGACCTGCACTACCGCGAAGGCGGCATCAACGACGAGTTCCCGTTCCTGCTCGGCCACGAGGCCGCAGGTGTGGTCGAGGCCGTCGGCGAAGGCGTCACCAACGTGCAGCCCGGCGACTTCGTCATCCTCAACTGGCGTGCAGTTTGCGGCAACTGTCGCAGCTGCTTGCGCGGCCGCCCGTGGCTGTGCTTCAGCACGTTCAACGCAACGCAGAAGATGACGCTGGAAGACGGCACCGTGCTGTCGCCGGCGCTGGGCATCGGCGCCTTCGCCGACAAGACGCTCGTCGCCGCCGGCCAGTGCACGAAGGTCGATCCGTCGGTGCCCGCCACCACCGCCGGCCTGCTGGGCTGTGGCGTGATGGCCGGCATCGGCGCCAGCATCAACACCGGCAACGTCGGCCGCGGCGACTCGGTTGCCGTGTTCGGGTGCGGTGGTGTGGGCGATGCAGCCATCGCCGGCGCGCTGCTGGCCGGTGCGAAGACGATCATCGCCGTCGACATCGACGACCGGAAGCTGGAATGGGCGAAGCAGTTCGGCGCCACCCACACGGTCAACTCGACGACCACCGACCCGGTGGAGTACATCAAGTCGGTCACCGACGGCAACGGTGCCGACGTGTGCATCGAGGCCATCGGCCACCCGGCGGTGTACAAGCAGGCGTTCGAGGCCCGCGACCTGGCGGGCACCGTCGTGCTGGTGGGCGTGCCCCGCCCCGACATGGTGCTGGAACTGCCGTTCATCGAGGTGTTCGGCCGCGGCGGCCAGCTGAAGTCGTCGTGGTACGGCGACTGCCGGCCCTCGCGCGACGTCCCGATGCTGGTCGCGTTGCACCAGCAAGGCCGCCTGCCACTGGACAAGTTCGTCAGCGAGACCATCACGCTCGACGCCGTCGAGGAAGCGTTCCACAAGATGGAGCGTGGCGAGGTGCTGCGCTCGGTGGTCGTGCTGTGAGCGTGCTCCTGTGGAGGGTCTTTCAGTGAGGAGGGTCTTTCAGTGAGGAGGGTCTTTCAGTGAGGAG
>JAUSLQ010000149.1 GCA_030645675.1 Actinomycetota bacterium
CTGAAGTAGCTGCTGAACGGCTCGTCGGGGAAGGTGGTGATGTGCGTGTTGTTGCCGCGGCTGTTGAAGTGGATCAGCGCGTCGCCGGCAACCTCGTCGGCGAAGCGGGTGCAGCGGTCGCACAGGATGCAGCGCTCGCGATCGAGGAAGACCAGATCGCTGATCGCGATCGGCTTCTCGTAGTGGCGCTTCTCCTCCACGTAGCGGCTCTCGCCGGGGCCGTGGCTGAACGACTGGTCCTGCAGCGGGCACTCGCCGCCCTTGTCGCACACCGGGCAGTCCAGCGGGTGGTTGGCGAGCAGCAGCTCCAGCACGCCCTCCTGCATCCGCTTGGCGGTGGGCGACTGGGTCTCGATCTTCATGTCGGGCGATACGGGCACCATGCACGAGACGGTGACGGCCGGGCCGCGGCCGCTGTCGCATTCGACCAGGCACATGCGGCACTTGCCGACCGACGTCATCCGCTCGTGGTAGCAGAAGCGCGGGATGTACTCGCCGGCTGCCGCCGCGGCGTCGATCACCAGCTGGCCCTTGCGGGCCACGTGCGGCACACCGTTGACGGTGACGTTGACCGCGTTCGGGTCGACCGGCGGCGCGTCGGTGGTTTCGGGCGTGTCGCTCATCAGTGGGCTCCGACCGCGGTGACGGGGATCTGCTTGCGCGCCCGCGTGGCGGACGCGGGGATGCGCGCCTCGAACTCGTCGCGGAACAGGGTGAGCGCGGAGTGCACCGGGGCGTACGCCGACGGCCCGACGAAGCAGATCGTGGTCATCTTGTAGGGGAAGGGGGTGGCGGCCAGGCCGAGGCGCTCGCTGGCAGCGTGCGGGAAGTCGCCGGGGCAGATGCTCTCGCCGATCTCCATCAGCTGGTCGAGGTCGGCATGGGTGCCGCGCCCGTCGACGATGCGTTGCAGCACGCGCTCCAGCCAGGTGCCGCCTTCACGGCACGGCGTGCACTGGCCGCAGCTCTCCGCGGCGTAGAAGTGGGTGAGCGTCAGCGCGGCCTTGGGGATGTCGGTGGTCTCGTCCATCACCATGATGGCGCCCGAACCGAGCATCGAGCCGGCGGCGCCGACCAGCTTGCCCTCGAAGGGCAGATCGAGCTGGTCGGGCGTGAACCACGGGGCCGAGCCACCGCCGGGCACGAACGCCTTCAGCTCGTTGTCGTCGCGGATGCCCTGGGAGAACTCGTCGCCGTAGAGCAGGTCGCGGAAGGTGGTGGTGCCGTTGACGATCTCGTACACGCCGGGCCGCTTGACGTGCCCACTGACGGCCACCATGCGGGTGCCCGGGCTGGTCTCGGTGCCGATGGCGGTGAACGCCTGGGCCCCGTTGGTCAGCAGCCACGGCAGGTTGCTGAGCGTCTCCACGTTGTTGACGATCGTGGGCTGGCCGTAGAGCCCGATGGCCGCCGGGAAGTACGGCGGCTTCAGGCGCGGCTCGCCCCGCTTGCCTTCCAGGCTCTCGATCAGCGCGGTCTCTTCGCCCACCACGTAGGCGCCGGCGCCCCAGTGCAGCACGATGTCGACGCTGAACGAGCTGCCCAGGATGTTGCGCCCGATGTAGCCGGCGGCGTACGCCTCGTTCAGCGCGGTGGCCACCCGCTCGTGGGCCAGCGGCATCTCGCCGCGGATGTAGAGGAACACCTGCGCCAGGCCGGCGGCGTAGGCCGCGATCAGGGAGCCCTCGATCAGCTGGTGCGGGTCGCGCTCCATCAGCAGCCGGTCCTTGTAGGTGCCCGGCTCGCTCTCGTCGCCGTTCACCACGAGGTAGCGCGGGTACTTCTCGGCGGGCATCAGGCCCCACTTGACGCCGGCGGGGAAGCCGGCGCCGCCACGGCCCAGCACGGTGGCGCCGCGCACCTCGTCGTGCACCTGCGCGGGCGTGCGGCCCAGCGCGGCGCGCAGGCCGGCGTAGCCGCCCGTGGCGTGGTAGCGCTCGAGGGTGTAGCTGTCTTCCAGGTGGAAGCGGGAGGTGACGATCTTCGGCCGGTCGCCGTCGTCGATGTAGCCGGCGGCCCAGGGGTAGGTGTTCATGGCTTGGCCTCCGGGGCGGGGAACCACGCCGGCGCGGCGGGCGAAGCGAGCGAGGCCACGCCGGCGGCCTTGTCGGCCGGGATCTGCTGGCGCACGCGGGCCAGAGTGCCGTGGGGCGGGATCTCGCCGTCGAGGCGGCCGGCGGCCAGGTCTTCGATCAGCTGGTCGAACGCGTTGGTCGTCATGCGGTGGCAGTGGCGGTAGTTCACCTGCATGTTCGGCGCCTCCGTGCATGCGGCCTGGCACTCGGCGTGCTCCAGCGTGAACATGCCGTCGGCGGTGGTGCCACCGGCCTTCACGCCCAGCCGCTCTTCGGCGTGGTGCATCAGCTCGTCGGCGCCCAGCAGCTGGCAGCTCATCGTGCCGCAGATGTTCACCAGGTACTTGCCAACCGGCTCGAACTTGAACATCTCGTAGAACGTGGCGGTGCCCAGCACCTCGGCCGAGGTGGCCCCGACCAGTTCGGCGACGTGGGCGATGGCGGCGTTGGTGACGTACCCGTTCTGCTGCTGCGACAGGTGCAGCAGCGGGATCGTTGCCGAGCGGGCCTTCGGGTAGCGCCCGATGATCTCCTTGGCGAGGATGATGTTGGCTTCGTTCAATCGACTCATCGGTCGACCCTCTGATGGTCGGGACTGGCCGCCGCTTCGCTTCGGCCGCTCCCTCCGAGCACCTCGTCGCTGGCGCTTCCCTCGGCGCCGCATGAACAGATCTTCCTCATCGGTCCACCTCGCCGAGGACTGGGTCGACCGACGAGATGACGGCGACGGCGTCGGCGACCAGGCCACCTCGCATCATGTGCGGCAGGCATTGGATGTTCACGAATGATGGCGCCCGCACGTGCATGCGGTACGGCGTGGCCGAACCGTCGCTGGCGATGTAGCTGCCGATCTAGCCCCGGGGGCTCTCGATGGCCATGTAGACCTCGCCCTCGGGCACCTTGAAGCCCTCCGTGAAGATCTTGAAGTGGTGGATGAGCGCTTCCATGCTCTCGTCGATGCGGGCACGCGGCGGCGGGGTGACCGTCTTGTTCTGGATGCGGTAGTCGCCCGACGGCATGCGATCGAGGATCTGGTGCACGATGCGGATGCTCTCGCGGATCTCGTTGAAGCGGATCGCGTAGCGGTCGAAGGCGTCGCCGTAGCTGCCGACGATGACGTCGAACTCCATCTCGTCGTAGTGCAGGTACGGCAGGTCGCGGCGAAGATCCCACGGCACCCCGGTGCTGCGCAGGATGGGCCCGGTGGCACCGAGTGCCATGGCCTCCTGCGCGGTGATGACACCCACACCCTGCAGACGGTCGCGCCAGATGGGCTGACCGGTCATGAGGATGTCGTACTCCTCCAGGCGCGGCGGGATCATCTCCAGCAGGT
>JAUSLQ010000151.1 GCA_030645675.1 Actinomycetota bacterium
CGGGGCCGCGCGTCGTGGCCGTGCCGTCGCGCCAGTTCGTCGACACGTTCCCCGGCGACGGAACAGGAGCGGGCGCCGGCGACGGAGCGGGCGCCGGCGGCGACGCCGGACGCCGGGCGACGCTCGCCGACCCGCACCAGAGCGTGCCCCGCTACGTGCCGCTGGCCCACGCCGCCGACGCGCTCACGCTGATCTCCCCCGCCACGTCCAAGCTGGTCAACTCGATGTTCGGCGAGTTCCAGAGCCCTTCACCGGCGATCGTGCTGCACCACGACGACGCCGCCGCCCGTGGCCTGCACGCCGGCCAGGACGTGCGCGTGACCAGCCCGATCGGCAGCATCACCGTGCCGCTGGAGGTGAACGCCGACACCCGGCCGGGCGTTGCTGTGATGAGCAAGGGTGTGTGGCTGCGGCACCACGCCGACGGCCATGGCGTGAACACGCTGACACCCGCCACCGGCGATGCGTTCGCGAACGGAGCCTGCTTCAACGACACGTTCGTGCAGGTGGCACCCGCCGAGTGAGCGACAGCTGGTCCACCTGGCAACTGGTCAGTGCCAGCGTCGCCGTGGTGCCGGCTGCCGCCGGCGAACCGCAGCTCGGTGGAACGGCCCGGTGATCTCGTAGGTGCGGCCGGTGACGCCATCGATGCCGCGTTGGGAGCTGACGTAAAGCCTGGTCTCGTCGGGGCTGAACGCAACCCCGGTGACCTCCGACGCATCGTGGCCGACGAAGCGCAGGAACGGGGTGGCCGCCGGTGCGCCGACCGTGCCGACCACGCACACCTCCATGTTGCCGCCGTCCTCGGCGACGAACAGCTCGCCGCTGCCCTCCAGCCCCACCAGGTTGTCGACCGCAGTGAGCGGGGTGCCGGCGCTGGCGAGCGCCATGGCGTCGAACACCACCGACAGCTCGTTCGTCGTCAGCTGCAGCCGCCACACGCGCACGTCGCCCTTGGTGGTGAAGTACAGCGCGTCGTGCATGATCCAGGCGCCCTCGCCGCCGTTGAACGCCGTGGTCGCTGCCGAGCGATCGGGCGCAGTGGTGCTGGCCGGCACCCACCACACCCGGCCTCGGGCCACCACGGCCGCGAACAGTGCACCTGCCGACAGATCGCCGGGCCGTGTCGGCACGAACCGGTACAGGCGGCCCAGCGGCTGGTCTTCCACCATGTACACCGCACCCGTGCGCGGGTCGACGGCGATCATCTCGTGGTGGAACGAGCCCAGCAGCGGCCGGTGCACGCCCTGCGACCTGGCCTGTGGGTTGCACTCGAACACGCGGCCGGTGGGGTTCTCCTCGCCGGACAGGTAGGTGCCCCACGGCGTCATGCTGCCCGAGCAGCTGCGAGTGGTGCCCGTGAGGATCGGGTAGGCATCGACGATTGCGCCCGCAGGGTCGAACGCGACAGCAGCGACGCCACCGAGCCCTCCGCTCGCTTCACCGTTGGCGAGGTACAGCCAGCCTCCGCCGGTACGAGGTGTGCAGGCACCGCCGTCGGGGTTCGAGGGCCAGACCAGACCGGTGCCCGTCACGTTCGCCCCCGAGGTGGCGATGAGGCGCGACGTGAACCCGGCAGGCAGCTGGATGCCGTCGGCGTTCGCTGCACCCAACGGCCCGTAGGGAACCGGGCCGGCGGTGCCCGGTGCGCCCATCGGGGCGGCAGCCACCGAGCCGCGCAGCAACGTGGGCGCGGCAACAGCACCCGCTGCCATCGCGGTCATCCGGAGGAAGCTGCGCCGATCCAATTGGGCTCCCATGCATCCGGTCTATCGGCTCGTTCTTACCGCAGCATGACCGGCGCTCGCGAGCCGGCGCGGTGCGCGGGCCGCCCCGATCAGGCCACTTCGGTGGCGGCACCCGTGAACTGGGCGTTGTACAACGTGAAGTACGCCCCGCCGTGGGCCAGCAGTTCGCTGTGCGAACCCTGCTCGACGATGCGGCCGGCGTCCATCACCAGGATCGTGTCGGCATCGCGGATGGTGGACAGGCGGTGGGCGATCACGAAGCTGGTGCGGCCGCCGCGCAGCTTGGCCATCGCATGCTGGATGAGCACCTCGGTGCGGGTGTCGACCGAGCTGGTGGCCTCGTCGAGGATCAGAATGCTCGGGTCGGCCAGGAACGCCCGGGCGATGGTGAGCAGCTGCTTCTCGCCGGCGCTGACGGTGGTGCCGTCGTCGTCGAGCACGGTGTCGTAGCCGTGGGGCAGCGAGTGGACGAATCGGTCGACGTAGCACGCCTTGGCCGCGGCCAGCACCTGCTCGGGCGTGGCATCGGTGTTGCCGTACGCGATGTTCTCGCGGATCGTGCCACCGAACAGCCAGGTGTCTTGCAGCACCATGCCCATCTCGCGGCGCAGCTGCGAGCGCGGCATCGTGGTGATGTCGCGCCCGTCGAGCGTGATGTAGCCGTCGTTCAACTCGTAGAACCGCATGATCAGGTTCACCAGCGTGGTCTTGCCGGCGCCGGTGGGGCCGACGATCGCCACCGTCTGGCCGGGCTCGGCCACCAACGACAGGTGCTCGATGAGCGGCGTGTCGGCGCGGTAGCTGAACGACACGTCGTGGAACTCCACCCGGCCCTGCACGGCGGCGGGCCCGCCACCGGCCGGTGAACCGGCTGCGTGAACGTCAGCGTCCGCCGACTGCTCGGGCGCGTCGAGCAGCTCGAACACCCGCTCGGCGGACGCGATGCCCGACTGCAGGACGTTGATCATCGACGCCGTCGACGTCAGCGGCTGCGAGAACTGGCGGGAGTACTGGATGAACGCCTGCACGTCGCCCAGCCCCATGCTGCGGTTGGCCACCTTCAGGCCACCGAGCACCGCGATCGCGACGTAGTTGAGGTTGCCGATCAGCACCGTCGCCGGCTGCACGCACCCGCTGATGAACTGGGCGCCGAAGCCGGCCGTGTACAGCTGCTCGTTGGTGTCGTCGAAGCTGGCCTGCGCCTCGCGATCGCGGCCGAACGCTTTCACGATCGTGTGCCCGGTGAACGTCTCCTCCACCTGCGCATTCAACGCACCGGTGTGCTGCCACTGGGCGATGAAGCGGCCCTTCGAGTGCTTGGCGATGCGCTGCAGCGTGAAGATGGAGACGGGCACCGACACCACCGCCACGATGGCCAGCTCCCACGAGATCCAGATCATCATCGCCACCGTGCCGACGATCGTGAGCACGCCCGTCAACAGCTGGCTGATCGACTGCTGCAGGCTCTGCGAGACGTTGTCGATGTCGTTGGTGACCCTGCTCAGCAGGTCGCCGCGGGCCTGTCGGTCCAGGTACGACAGCGGCATCGCGTGCAGTTTCGCCTCCACGTCGGCGCGCAGCTGGAACATGGTGCGCTGCACCACGCCGGCCAGCAGGAACGCCTGCAGGTAGGCCAGCACGTAGCTGCCCAGGTACAGCGCGACGGCCACCCACAGCGTGGCGTGCAGGGCACCGAAGTCGATGCCCGGGCCGCCGGCGGCGCGGCGGCGGATGCCGTCGAAGATGATGTTGGTGGCGTGGCCGAGCACCTTCGGCCCGATCACCACCAGGGTCACGCTGGCAACGGCCAGCACCAGCACGGTGCCCACCCGCACCCGCTCGGGCCCCAGCCGATCGGCCAGCCGGCGCACCGCGGCCTTGAAGTCCTTCGACTTCTCGGTCGGCACGCCGATCGTGCTCATCCGCCCGCCGCGCAGCTCGGCGGTGCTGGTGGGCGGCCGCGATGGCTGCGTGCCGTGTGCGTCGTGATCGTGGTGGTCGTGGTCGTGGTCGCGGTCGCGGTCGTCGCTCATGCTGCCGCCTCCTCGGCGGTCAGCTGCGAGCTGACGATCTCGGCGTAGGTGGGGCAGCCGGCCAGCAGCGCAGCGTGCGTGCCGAGGCCCACTGGTTCGCCGTCTTCCAACACCAGGATCTGGTCGGCGTGCTTGATGCTGGTGACGCGCTGGGCGACGATGATCACGACCGCGTCACTGGTGTACGGCGCCAGTGCGGCCCGCAGGCGGGCGTCGGTGGCCATGTCCAGCGCCGACAGCGAATCGTCGAACAGGTACACCGCCGGACGGCGCACCAGCGCGCGGGCGATCGCCAGCCGCTGGCGCTGGCCGCCCGACACGTTGCTGCCACCCTGCGCGATGGCGGCGTCCAGCCCGCCGGGCATGGCCCGCACGAACTCGGCCGCCTGGGCCACCTCCAGCGCCACCCACAGCTGCTCGTCAGTGGCGTCGGGCCGGCCGTAGCGCAGGTTGCTGGCCACCGTGCCGCTGAACAGGTATGGCCGTTGCGGCACCAGGCCGATGCGCTGCCACAGCACCTCCGGCGCCAGGTCGCGTACGTCGACGCCGTTCAGCAGCACCGCGCCCTCGGTGACATCGAACAGGCGGGCCAGCAGGCTGATGAGGGTGGTCTTGCCCGAGCCGGTGCTGCCGATGACCGCCAGCGTCTGCCCGGCGGGGCACTGGAACGACACACCCGACAGCACGGAGTGCTCGGCGCCCGGGTAGCGGAAGCCGGTGTCGCGGAACTCGACGAGGGCGGTGGGCGGCAGATCGGTCACCGGGTGCTCGGCCGCGGCCACGCTGGAGGGCGTCTCCAGCACTTCCTGGATGCGCTCGGCGCTGACCGACGCACGCGGCACCAGTGCCGCCATGTACGTGGCCATCATCACCGCCATCAGGATCTGGGTGAGGTAGGTCAGGAACGCGATCAGCGCGCCGATCTTCAGCTGGCTGCTGTTCACGCGGTTGCCGCCGAACCACACCACGGCCACGCTGGAGACGTTGACGATCAGGATCACGGTGGGGAACATCAGGCCCATCAGCCGCCCGCCGCGCAGTGCGGTGGCCGTGAGCTCGGCGTTGCCGCGCTCGAAGCGCTCGGTCTCGTGCGGCTCGCGCACGAACGCGCGCACCACGCGGATGCCGGTGATCTGCTCGCGCAGCACCTTGTTCAGCTGGTCGATGCGCTCCTGCATGCCGCGGAACGTGGGGATCATGCGGCTGATGACGGTGCCGATGGAGAGCACCAGCACCGGGATGCCGACAGCCAGGATCCACGTCAGCTCCACGTCTTCGCGCAGCGCCATCACGACGCCACCGACGATCGTGATGGGTGCGGCGATCAGCATCGTGCACGTCATCTGCACCAGGGTCTGCACCTGGGTGACGTCGTTGGTGACGCGCGTGATCAGGCTGGGTGCCCCGAACTGCGACACCTCGCGCGCCGAGAAGTCGGTGACCTGGTGGAACAGTGCCGAGCGCACGTCGCGCCCGAAGCCCATCGCCGCCTTCGAGCCGTAGTAGATGGCGGCGATCATGAACAGCAGCTGCACCACGCTGACGGCCAGCATCAGTGCGCCCTCGCGCCAGATGTACCCCGTGTCGCCGGTGGCCACGCCCTTGTCGATGATGTCGCGATTGATGCCTGGCAGGGCCAGTGCGGCGGCCGTCTGCACGGCCTGCAGCAGCACCACGGCCGTCAGCACCCTGCGGTACGGACGCAGGTGGTTTCGCAGGAGTTTCAGCAGCATCGCGCCCGCCATCATGACGTTGTCGGTGGGATCGTGTCGAACTGTGTTGAAATCGTGCACATGGGCAGCTCATGGGAACCGAAGTCGCCGGCGCTACGTCCAAAGAGCATGCGGGCTCGACTGGCCACCTTCGTCGGCGTCGCTGCCGCGCTTGGCCTGCTGGTCGCAGCGTGTGGCGACGACTCGTCTCCTTCCACCAGCACCTCCCTGTCGGGGCACTCGTACCTCGCCACCTCGGCCGAGGGGTTCGAACTGCCCGCCGGCAGTGCGCTGCGCCTGGCGTTCGACGGGTTCAGCGTGCGCATGAGCGGCGGCTGCAACAGCGGCTCGGCCGACTACGAGATCGTCGATGGCCTCCTGCAGATGGACTCGATGTCGATGACCGAGATGGCGTGCGATCAGCCGTTGATGGACCTCGATGCGGCGGTCGCCGGCCTGCTGGGCGCGAAGCCGGTGGTGAAGCTGACCGGCGAGGTGCTGACGATCACGTCGGGCGCTGTGTCGCTGACCCTCACGGAGAGCTCGATCGCCAACCCCGACCGGCCGCTGGAGGGCACCCGCTGGGTGGTCACCTCGGTCCTCGCCGGTGACAGCGTGAGCAGTGTTCCCGGCACGGCCGAGGCCGCACTGCGCATCGTCGACGGCCGGGTGGAGGTGAACGCCGGGTGCAACAGCGGCTCGGCCCAGGTCGCCATCGAGCCGACGGCCATCGACTTCGGCCCGCTGCGCCTCACCAAGATGGCTTGCGCGGACGACGCCATGCAGCTGGAAGCAGCGGTGGTGGCGGTGCTGCAAGGTTCGGTGTCGTACGAGATCGAGGGCGCCCAACTGACCCTGCTGACGGGCGAGCGCGGCCTGCTGCTGTCGGCCGACGAATCCTGACGCTCCGGAGCACGGCCTGCATCTGAACGGCTGCATCCGAACGGCATGCGGGTGCAGCCGATTCGTCAAGTTTCGATCAACTACGAGACAACGTGGTCGATAATGAACTCGTGATCGAAGGTGGTGTGCCCGGCGGAAGCGCGCAGCAGAACGCAGCTCAGCGGCGGGCGACGGCAGACAGGCTGATCATCGAGGCCAAGTGGCTGGAGTCGCTGGCCGCCGACGAGCGGGCCATGGCTGCCCTGCTGGCGCACCTGCCGCCGGCCTACGCGATCATGCACGACATCAAGCTGGCCGGCTCGAAGGGCAACGTCGACCACCTGGTGGTGGGCCCAGGCGGGGCCTTCATCATCGTCACCCGCCGCTTCGCCGACGCCATCGTGCTGCGCGACGGCGAGATGTACGCGGGCGAGCAGTCGTTGCGCCCCGTGCTGGACTCCGCGCGTGTGGAGTCGCAGCTGCTCACCCAGTCGCTGCTCACGCCGGTGGTGCCGGTGCTCGGCCTGATGGGCTCGGTGCTGCCCGCTGCCACGCCGCACGCCGTCGACGGGGTGCTGGTGTGCAGCGCCGTCAACATCGTGCGGGTGATCACTCGCGGCTCGCACACCCTGCTGCCCCCGCACAAGGTGGGTGAGGTGGCCGAGCGTGCCCTGCCGCTGCTGCACAACCCGGGCTCGGTGATGCGCGGGGAGTCCACGTCGGGCGCGGTCGCCGAACCGGAGCCCGACACGTCGGTGAACCCGGTGGTGCCTCCCGCGCCTCCCGCGTCGCCGGCATCGGCCCAACGTCGACGCAACACCGAGCAGGTGGTCAAGCGCCGCATGCGCCGCATGCGCCGCCGCCAGGCCGCCGACGTCCTGGCCGAGGCCGACGGCCGGAACGATCCGGCCCGCATCCGCCCCGGCCGCGATCCGAACGGCCGTGAGGGGAAGGCGGTCGCCGCCCGCCCGCGGGCCGTCGGGGCGACCGGGCCCGGCGAGCCGGCGACCGAGAAGGCGGCGACCTCGGGCACCGTCCGGTCGGTGCGGTTCGTGGTCGTCGCGCTGGTGGTGCTGTGCCTCGTCGCCATCGCCGTGGGCACGCTGATCAGCGGCTTGTGGCAGCCCGACGACGCTCCCGTGCAGCGCCGCCCGCGCACCTCCACCACGCTCGCCGGCGCCGGCGCCACGGATGCCGCCGGCGGAGCCTCCACCGCGCCATCGTCTACCGTCGCGCCAGTGGCCGGCCAGCCGCTGGCGGCCGGACTGCCCGCCCCCGCCGCCGTCTTCACCGTCTCGTGCCCGGCGGCGGGTGGTGGCTGGCGGCTGGAGCCGGTGTGGCCGGGAGATCTGGCCGGCCTGCAGCAGTACGATCTGGAGCTGCAGAACCTGGACGGCACCTGGGCGCCTGTGCAGCCCATCACCTTGCCCACGGCCGGCTGGGCGGGCCTCGACGGCCTGCCGGCGAACGTGTCGCTGCACCTGCGGGTGACCGCATTGATGACCGACGGGAGTCGCAGCATCAGCGGCGAGACCACGGTGTCCCTGCCGCCGGCTGCCTGCTGACGGCCTGCATGACGGCCTGCATGACGGCCTGCATCACGGCCCGATGACGGCCCGATGACGGCCAGGTCACGGCGCGTGGCCCGATCGCGGCGGCGATTGCCGTCGTGATCCGTTTCAGCCGCCGATAACATCGGAACCCGTGCCTGCGGCCGGTCGGTCGTTGCGCGCCCTTGCACCACACACGACGTACGTGAGTAGAGAGAGACACTGAGATGGCCAAGCGCGAATTCCCCCTGGAGCGCACACGCAACATCGGCATCATGGCCCACATCGACGCCGGCAAGACCACCACCACCGAGCGCATCCTCTACTACACCGGCAAGAGCTACAAGATCGGTGAAGTGCACGACGGCGCCGCCACCATGGACCACATGGCCCAGGAGCAGGAGCGTGGCATCACCATCACCTCCGCTGCCACCACGTGCATCTGGAACAACCACCGCATCAACATCATCGACACCCCCGGCCACGTCGACTTCACCATCGAGGTCGAGCGGTCGCTGCGCGTGCTCGACGGTGCTGTCACGGTGTTCGACAGCGTCGCTGGCGTCGAGCCGCAGACCGAGACTGTTTGGCGTCAGGCCAACAAGTACAAGGTTCCGCGCATGTGCTTCGTCAACAAGATGGACCGCATCGGCGCCGACTTCTACCGCACCGTCGACATGGTGAAGACCCGCTTGCAGGCCACCCCGGCCGTGCTGCACCTGCCCGTGGGTGCCGGTGGCCCGGAGAGCAACAAGCCGTTCGCCGGCCTCATCGACCTCGTGAAGATGAAGGCCCTCATCTGGCGCGACGAAGAGCTGGGCGCCCAGTGGGACGAGCT
>JAUSLQ010000154.1 GCA_030645675.1 Actinomycetota bacterium
GAGTGGGACGCGGTCATCAACGTGCACCTCAAGGGCACGTTCGCGCCCAGCCGGTGGGCGGCCGCCTACTGGCGCGAGCAGAGCAAGGCCGGCAAGCCGGTCAGCGGGCGCATCATCAACACCACCTCGGTCAGCGGCATCTACGGCAACCCCGGCCAGACCAACTACGGCGCCGCCAAGGCCGGCATCGCCGCCTTCAGCAACATCGCCGCACTGGAGCTGGCCCGCTACGGCGTGACCGTGAACGCGGTCGGCCCGGTGGCCCTGACCCGCATGACCGAAGGCCTCGGCCCGGCGCCGGAGACCGACGAAGAGCGTGAAGCCCGCTCGCCGCGCTGGATCGCCCCGATCGTCACCTGGCTGGCCAGCGAGGAGTCCGCCGACGTCAGTGGTCGCGTGTTCGAGGCCAGCGGCCAGGTGCTGGCGGTGGCCGAGGGCTGGGTGCGTGGCCCGCGGCACGCCCCGGTCGACGACCCCACCCAGCTCGGCCCGATCGTGCGCGATCTGCTGTCCAAGGCCCGCGCGAATTCGGGCATGAACGGCGAGACCGGCACGTACCCCCAGCCGCGCTGATGGTCGGGACTGGCTCCCTCCTGATGGTCGGGACTGGCCTCCGCTTTGCACGAATTCCCCACAACTCGAGAAAGTGATCCACCATGCCGTTGAACCCTGATGCCGTCGGCTCTGCCGGCGATCTGCGCACCACCCACTGGACTTCGAAGGACGCTCTGCTGTACGCCGTGGGCATCGGCGCCGGGCAGAACGATCTCGCGTTCTGCACCGAGAACTCGATCGGCATCCCCCAACAGGTGTACCCCACGTTCGCGGTCGTTGCCGGCGTCGACAACATGTCGGGCGGCTCGCGCGGCATGGAGAAGATCGGCGCCTTCAACCCGGCGATGCTGGTGCACGGCTCGCAGGCCATCACCTTGCATCGCCCCATCCCGGTCGCTGCCGAGGTGACAACGCAGGACAAGGTCGTTGCCATGTACGACAAGGGCAAGGCCGCAGTCGTCGTCTTCGAGAACGAGGTGAAGACGCTGGCCGGTGAGCCGTTGTGGAGCACGCGCACCGCGGTGTTCATCCGCGGTGAAGGCGGCTGGGGCGGCGACCGCGGCCCGTCGGGCGCGCAGAACGAACCGCCGGCGGGCACGGCCCCCGACCACGAGACGACCTACCCGACGTCGGTCGACCAAGCGTTCGTCTACCGCCTGTCCGGCGACCGCAACCCGCTGCACACCGACCCGCAGTTCGCCGCGATGGGTGGCTTCGACCGGCCGATCCTGCACGGCCTGTGCACGTACGGGTTCACCGGCCGCGCCCTGCTCGGCCAGCTGTGCGACGACGACGCGTCCCGCTTCCACCACATCGAGGGCCGCTTCTCGTCGCCGGTGATGCCGGGCGAGTCGCTCACCATCCGCTCGTGGGTCACCGCTCCGGGCGAGGCCGTGTTCACCACCTCGGTGGGCGACCGCGTGGTGATCGACCAGGGGCTGGTGCGCTTCAGCTGACGTCTCCAGCCGGAGGTCAGTCGGCGGGGTCGGGGTAGCAGACGACCGACACGTCGATGCCGTTGACGTACGGGTCGTGGGTGCGCACCGCATGGCGGGCACGGTCGGCCACGGCCGACAGCTTCGCCGGCGCGCTCTGGCTGGCCGGCACCTGCACGGTCACGTGCACGCGACCGGGCAGTCGCTCGACGTCCACCAGTGCCGGCAGATGGCCCAGCTCATTGCGGATGGCCGTGGCGTAGCCGGCCTCGACGGCCCGCTTCGCAACTGCGTTGGCGACGGTGACGCTGGGCATCTCGTCGTCGATCTGTCGCGGGTCGACCTCCACCAGCGGCACACGATGGCGCTGTGCGCACACCGAGCCCATCTCGGCCAGCGTGTGCGCGGAGCCCTGCTCGCGCGCCACGATGGTCAGATCGATGTGGCCCTCCATGGGGCAGGTGACGTGCTCGGCCACGCCCTTGCACGGGCCGCCGCGACCGTCGGCGCACGTGATCACCTCGTGCCCGTCGGCCACCAGGTGGGCACCGATCTCCGTGGCGTTGCCGGGCGTGGACTCGATGAGGAGCAGCTTCATTCCGTCAGTGGACCGCCCGATGGTGCGCAGCGGCCAGGGCCGAAGGTCACCGGGCGGGTCGGAGGACCCGGCAGGCCCGGCAGGCCCGGCTCAGCCGCGCAGGCCCGGCTCAGCCGCGCAGGTGGGCCACCACGTCGGCGAGCGGCACGTCGGTGCGCTCGCCGGTGCGGCGGTCCTTCACTTCCACGACACCGTCGACCAGGCCGCGGCCGACGACGACGATGGTGGGCATGCCCAGCAGCTCGGCGTCGTTGAACTTCACGCCGGGCGACACCCCGACGCGGTCGTCGAACAGCACACGCAGGCCGGCTGCCTCGCACTCCTGCGCCAGCGCCTCGGCGGCGGGCAGCTGCGGGTCGGTGGCCTTGCCGGTGGCGACGATGTGCACGTCGGCGGGGGCCACTTCGCGTGGCCACACCAAACCCTTGTCGTCGCAGTTCATCTCCGCGATGGCAGCGACCGCACGCGACACGCCGATGCCGTAGGAGCCCATGGACACCACGCGGGTCTTGCCGTTCTCGTCGAGCCCCGTCAGGCCCAGCGCCTCGGCGTACATGCGGCCCACCTGGAAGATGTGGCCCATCTCGATGCCGCGGGCGATCTCCAACGGCGAGCCGCACCGCGGGCACGGGTCGCCACCGTGCACCTCGGCGGCCTCGATGATGCCGTCGGGGGTGAAGTCGCGACCCATCACGAGATCCTTCACGTGGCGGCCGGGCGCGTCGGCGCCGGTGATCCAGCGAGTGCCGGCCACGATGCGCGGGTCGACCAGGAAGCGGATGCCGGCGGGCTTGTCCTCTCCTAGCGCGCCGGGCCCGATGTAGCCCTTGGCCAGGTAGGGGTTCTTGGTGAAGTCGTCCTCGCTGAACGGTTCGATCTCGGCGGGGGAGACCTGGGCCTCCAGCCGCTTCATGTCGACGTCGCGGTCGCCGGGCACGCCGATGGCGAGCGGCACGATGCTGCCGTCGGGGTACTTCAGCTTGACGACCAGGTTCTTCAGCGTGTCGGCGGCAGTCCACTCCCGGTCGTCGCGGCGTAGGTCCTCGCGGGCGTTGAACAGATCCACGAGCGTCTGGATGGTGGGGGTGTCGGGCGTGTCGACCACCTCGGCGGCGGGTAGGCCCTCGAACGCGATCGTGGCCGGCGGGGCCACCTGCACGGCCTCGGTGTTGGCGGCGTAGACGCACGTCGTGCAGCGCACGTACGAGTCTTCGCCGATCGGCATCGGCACCAGGAACTCTTCGCTGGCCGAGCCGCCCAACGCGCCGCTCATCGCCGACACGATCACGTAGGGCAGGGCGAGGCGGTCGAACGTGCGCTGGTAGGCGACGCGGTGCTTCTGGTAGCTCGCCTCCAGCCCGGCCTCGTCGATGTCGAAGCTGTAGCTGTCCTTCATCGTGAACTCGCGGCCGCGCAGCAGGCCGGCGCGCGGGCGGGCTTCGTCGCGGAACTTGTTCTGGATCTGGTAGATCACCAGCGGCAGGTCTTTGTAGCTGCTGTACAGGTCTTTCACCAGCAGCGTGAACATCTCTTCGTGGGTGGGGGCCAGCAGGAAGTCGGCGCCCTTGCGGTCCTTCAGGCGGAACAGGTTGTCGCCGTAGTCGGTCCAACGGCCGGTTGCCTCGTACGGCTCGCGGGGCAGCAGGGCCGGGAAGTGCACCTCCTGGAAGCCCTCGCGGTCCATCTCCTCGCGGATCACGCGCTCGACGTTGCGGAACACGATGAACCCCAGCGGCAGCCAGGTGAACCCGCCAGGGGCGGCGCGCCGGATGTAGCCACCGCGCACCAGCAGACGATGGCTGGCCACCTCGGCATCGGCGGGGTCCTCGCGCAGGGTACGGAGGAACAACGTCGACATTCGGAGCACGGCTGGTACCTCGGGCGTTCGGGAGGGAAGAGTCAGGGAAGAGAGTCAGGGAAGTGAGCAGGGAGTTGCGATGGCGCGTTCCGGCCGGCCCGCAGGCAGTGGAAGGCACGGCGAACACTACCGGTCGGCCGCTATACTCAGCGGGTCTTTGAAGTTCAGCGAACTGAAGGCGTGGGCTCTTCGGGCCCACGCCTTCTTCACTGCTGGGGCCCCGGTGGCCCCGCACGAGCGCACCACGAGGTGCATGAAAGGAGGTCGAACATGAGCGAACCGAACAACCTCGAGCGTGTCCGATCCCTGGTCATGCCCATCGTCACCGACCTCAAGCTCGATCTGTACGACCTGGAGTTCCGCGGCGGCACCCTGCGTGTCACCATCGACACGCCGGTCGGCAGCACCTCCGGCGTCGACCTGGAGGCCATCGCGCTGGCCACCCGCCTGATCGGCCGCGAGTTCGACCACCACGACCCGATCCCCGGCCACTACACGCTGGAAGTCACCAGCCCGGGCCTGGAGCGCACCCTGCGCACCCCGTTCCACTTCCAGCGCGAGCTGGGCAAGGCCGTGGCGCTGCGCCTGCGCGACACGGCCAGCACGGCCCGTCGCCTGCAGGGCGTGCTGGTCGCCGCCGACGAGCAAGGTTGCACCCTGCGCCTCGACGACCTCGACCCCGAGACCGGCGGGCCGGCCGAGCGCACCGTGCCCTACGGGCAGATCGATCGTGCCCGTACCGTGTTCCAGTGGGGCCCGGCCCCCAAGCCCGGCTCGAAGCCCGCCGCCGCGCCCAAGGGCGCGGCGAAGACCGCAGGC